>JANLWM010000010.1:0-9469 GCA_031364525.1 Chloroflexota bacterium
TACGCGAACGGCAATGTGAACGACGGCGACGATCTTCTGGCGATCGCGGGCCGCGCGGCCGCGGCGATCGCCGAGGAAGGCGTCCACGAGGTCACCGCGCTCTCGGCACACGAGCTCCCCAGGCCGTCGACGGTGGAGATCGACCCACGGACCGTCGCGATCGAGCGAAAGGTCGAGCTCATGAAGCTCGCGAATCGCGAGGCCCGGGCGTTCGACCCGCGAGTGCACCAGGTGACCGTCCTGTACCGCGAAAGCGTGCAGGACGTCGTCGTCTCCAACAGCGAAGGCCGATCCAGAAAGGACACGCGCACCCGACTGGTGTTCGGGGTGCTCGTCACCGCCAAGCAGGGCGAGGTCCTTGAATCGGGCTACAAGGCGAAGGCCGGCACCGAGGGCTTCGAGATGCTGAGCGAGGAAGCGGTCCTCGAGACGACGCGGACGGCGGCGCGCCTCGCGGTGCAGAACGTCGCGGCCGAGCCCGCGCCCGCGGGTACCTACACGGTCGTGCTCTCGAGCGAGGCCGGCGGCACGCTCATCCACGAGTCCGTCGGCCACGGCCTGGAGGCGGATCTCAATCTGAAGGGGATGTCGGTGTACTCCGGCCGCCTTGGCGAGAAGGTGGCGAGCGAGCTCATCACCGTGCTCGACGACGGGACGGATCCCGGCCGGCGTGGCACTCAGGCGATGGACGACGAAGGGACCCAGACCCACCGGACCGTGCTCATCGAGAACGGGATCCTGAAGACGTACCTCAGCGACAGGAAGCACGCGAAGAAGCTTGGCATCACCGAGAGCGGGAACGGGCGGCGAGAGTCATTCCGCCACCTGCCGATCTGCCGGATGACCACGACCATGATCGCCCGCGGCACGTCCGACCCCGCGGCGATCCTCGCCTCGGTGAAGGACGGCATCTTCGTGAAGGGGATGGGCGGCGGCCAGGTCGATGTCGTGAGCGGCAACTTCGCCTTCGAGATCACGGAGTGCTACCGGATCCGCGACGGCAAGCAGGCCGAGCCGCTGCGCGGCGCGACGCTCGTGGGGCAGGGTCCGAAGCTGATGAGCGAGATCGACATGGTCGGCTGGGACCTCGGGTATTCCGTCGGCACCTGCGGCAAGGACGGGCAGGGCGCGCCGGTCGCAGACGCGCAGCCGACGCTCCGCATTCCGAGCGTCGTCGTGGGCGGCAAGGTGGCCCCCCAAGGGTGAGCGAGAAGCTGACGAATGACGCGGTCGTCGATCGCGCCATCGCATCGATCAAGGGCCTCCGCGGCGATGGCGGCGAGGTCTTCCTGCGCGACGGGCAGTCGACCTCCGTCGAAGTGCGCGACGGCGAGGTCGAGAATGCGATCACGCGTGGTGAGCGGGGCATCGGTGTCCGGGTGCTCCGTGGCGGCCATGTCGGGTTCGCCTACACGAGCGACCTCTCCCCCGCCGGCATCGAGGAATGCGTCACGTCGGCACGGGACATCGCCTCGGTGACCGAAGTGGATCCCGACGTGTCGATCGCGACCAAAAAAGTGGAGAGCCCCGACCTTGGCCTGTACGAGCCCGGCATCGACGATCGCACGGTCGCGGAGCGCACGAACGTCGCCGTGGCCGTCGAGCGCGCGGCGAAGAACGCCGACCCGAGGATCAGCGGATTCCGAAAGACGACGTACAGCGACGGCTCCCTCACCACGATCGTCGCCACGACGGCTGACGTGCGGGGCTCCTACCGCGAGACCTACTTCAGCGTCGGCACGTCCGCCGTCGCGTCGGAGGGTGAGGACCGGCAGATCGGCTATCACGGCGCAGCGAAGCGACAGTTCGGCCAGGTCGACCCCGAGCACGTAGGCCGCGTCGCCGCCGAGCGGGCCATCGGTAAGCTCGGCGCGAAGCCATTCAAGACCCAGACCCTGCCGATCGTCCTTGACCCGTTCATGGGCATGTCCCTGCTGGGCGCGCTCATCCCGCTGTTCTCCGCAGATGCGGTGATCAAAGGGAAGAGCCTCTTCGCCGGCAAGGCCGGTACGCCGGTCGCGAGCGCCGAGGTGACCATCGTCGACGACGCGCGCACGCCCGGCGCGCTGCGGACGGCGCCGTTCGACGGTGAGGGAGTCGAGACGACCACCCGCACCCTGGTCGATGGAGGCGTTCTCGCGGGCTACCTCTCGTCGCTGAAGACGTCCAAGAAGATGGGGCAGGCGCCCACCGGGAACGCACGCCGCGGCTCCTATGCGGCGCCGAGCCGGATCGGCGCGGCGAACTTCCACCTCCGGCCAGGGACGACAGGGCCCGCGGAGCTCGTGTCCGGACTTGGACGATCGTTGCGGATCACATCACTGCTGAACCTGCACACGATCGATCCGATCTCCGGCGAGTTCTCGCTCGGCGCTACGGGCGACTACCTGGAGAATGGCGAGCTCATGTATCCGGTGCAGGGGATCACGATCGCCGGGAACCTCACGTCGCTGCTGTCATCGATCACCGGCGTGGCGAACGATCTCGTCTTCGGATCATCCGGCATCGGAAGCCCAACGTTCGTGATCTCCGAGCTGTCCATCGGCGGGGCCTGAGCGCGTGAGCTGGCACGCCCTGCTCCGAGGTGACCCGACGCCATGGCTCCTCGAGAAGCGCGACCCCGCGGTGCGTGCGAACACCCTGCGGACCCTGCTCGAGCGGTCCCCTCGCGACCCGGAGCTGCGCGAGGCCCAGGCGCGGGCGATGAGCGCGCCGCCGATCTCGACCATCCTCAAACGCCGGACCGGCGACGGTGGCTGGCCGGGAGAATCGATGGTCCGTCCGAAGTACGTCTCGTCCCACTGGCAGAACCTCCTGCTCGTCGAGTACGGCGTCGACGCCGGGGACCCCCGCGTCCGGCGGGCGGCGCGCGGGATCCTCGAGGATCTCAGCACCTCGCCGAATGGACTCGGCGCAGCGGCGAATGGAATGGAGTGGGTCTTCAACAAGGACCACGGCGTGTCCTGCATCACCGGCAGCATCGTGCGGTACGTCGCGCTCGCGGGCTACGGCGACGATCCGCGGCTCGAGCCGCTCGTCACACGCCTGGTCCGCGAGGCCCGGAAATTCGACGCGGCGTGCTACATCAATGGAGAGAACCCCTGCGCCTGGGGCTACGCGAGACTCGTCTGGGGGCTCGCCGCGCTACCGGAGTCTGCCCGCACCCGCGACGTCGAGCGAACACTGCGCCGCGGCGTGGAGTTCCTGCTGAGCTACAAGATGGAGCAGGGCGCCTATCCGGCGGACGGCGCGCGAAGCCATCTCTGGCGCCAGCTGTCGTTCCCGCTCTTCTATCAAGCTGATGTGCTGTTCGTGCTGCGCGCGATCGACGCAGCGGGCGCGATCAACGATCCGCGCGCGCAGCCGGCCATCGCGTGGCTGCTCGCGCGTCAGGATCCGCGTGGGCGCTGGGGCGGTCGCGCTCCGTATGCCGACCGCATGCCGTCGCGCGTCGACGCGAGCAAGTGGGTCACGCTCCAGGCCGCAACGATCATCAAGCACGCGTTCGACGAGGCGGCGGCCTGAGCAAGCTGCTCCGTGACATCGGACCCCTCCGGTTCGGCGAGGGTCACGAGTGCAGCTTTCCGGCAGCGTTGGCCGCGGCCACGAAGACCGAATACGACTGGCTGATGGGCTGCTCGGGCGCCGCTTTCGACGTCACGATCGACCTCGCGGGCTTCGACCCGACGTCCGCATCGCCACGCGATCCCGGGACCTTGGACCTCGCCGCCCGCGCTGCCGGCGTTCGGCTCGACGACGTGCCTCCTCCGTACGACGACGATCTGCGGGAGCTCGTCGGCTCGCGCATCCGCGAAGCCATCGATGACAAGATGCCGCCGCTCGTCCGAGGCGCGGTCGGCCCGTCGGAGTACGGGCTCATCGTCGGCTACACCGACACCGATCGCTTCTTCGTGCGGACCTTCTTCGACAAGGGCGACAAGCCCGGTGAGATCGGTTGGCCGGATCTCATTGACGCGGAGCACGGCGCACCGGTGTTCCTGGACGTGGATCGGGACGGACCCGCGGACCGCGCATCGAGCGCCAAAGCCGGCCTGGACGCGGGGATCGCCCGCGCTGCAGCGTCCGAGGAGGCGCTGACCGGCTGGGCAGCCGCGCTCCGGGACGACGCGCGCTGGGCGGACGCGAAGCACGCGGGGACTGCGGCGTTCGCCGACCACGCGATGCGCGTGGTGCTCGCGGACAAGCGCCGCGCGGCCGGCAGATTCCTCCGCGGCCTGCGCTCGCTCTTCACGACACCGGGTGGCGATCTGCTGCGGGCGGCCGAATCGTACGGCTACGTCGTGGATGCGCTCGACAAGCTCGGCACGAAGCCGTTCGACCCATCGGTCGCCATGCGCTTCATCGATGCCGGACACCGCCGAGGGATCGCGAAGGCGTTGGAGGGCGTTCTCGGCCACGAACGGGAAGCCCACGACGCGCTTCGGGCCGCCCGTGCGACCATCCGCTGATGGACGACCGGCTCGCGGCCTTGATCCTCGGTCTGGTGCAGGGGCTGACGGAGTTCCTGCCGGTCAGCTCGACCGCTCACCTCATCCTCGTTTCGGACGTGTTGAAGCTCGACCCTGAGAAGTTCGGACTCACGTTCGACGTCGCGCTCCATCTCGGGACGGCGCTCGCCGTGCTCCTCTATTTCGCGGGCACCTGGCTCGGGCTCCTGGGCGACGTCATCCGGGGCCGGTGGCGGCTACCGCTCGTCATCATCGTGGGCACCATCCCGGCGGCCATCGCCGGCGTGCTCTTCGAGTCGGCGGTCTCCACGACGCTCCGCGGCGCGGTCGTCATCGCGATCGGCCTTCTTGTCGGATCGGCGATCTTCGTCCTTGCCGAGCGGCTGGGCACCCGACGCCGGACCCTTGACCGGCTGACGTTCGTCGACGCGATCGTCGTCGGCGTTTCCCAGGCCATCGCGCTCATCCCGGGCATCTCCCGCTCCGGCATCACGATCTCCGCCGGGCTGTTCCGGGGCGTGGAGCGGGCCGATGCGACGCGGTTCGCGTTCCTCCTCGCCACGCCGGTCATTCTCGGCGCGGGCGCGAAGACGCTGCTCGACGCCCGCAAGCTCTCGGGTCTCACGGCGCAGCTTGATGTGACCGCGATCGGATTCATCGTGTCGTTCTTGTCGGGCCTCGCGGCCGTCGCGTTCATGGTCCGGTACCTCCGCCTGCACTCGTTGCACGTCTTCGCCGTCTACCGGGTCGCGCTCGCGGTCGTCATCCTCGTCGCGGTCGCCCTGGGCGTGCTGCACTAGATGGATCTCGGCCTGAGCGGCAAGCGGGTCCTGGTCGCCGCGGCGAGCAAGGGGCTTGGGCGAGCGATCGCGGCGGAGTTCGTGAGAGAGGGAGCGCGGGTCGCGATCTGCTCGCGCGAGCCCGAACGGATCACGCAGGTCGCCAGGGAGATCGGCGCGGAGGTGGGCATCGCCGCCGACGTCAGCACCGACGCCGGCTGCCATGCCTTCGTCGACGGCGCGCTCAGCGCGCTCGGAGGCATCGATGTCCTCATCGTGAACGCCGGCGGTCCCAAGCCGGGAACGTTCGCGGACCTCGACGACGCCGCGTGGCAGAAGGCGTTCGAGCTGACCCTGCTCTCGGCGGTGCGCCTGACCCGGCTGGCCCTGCCGGAGCTCAAAAAGACGAAGGGGTCGATCGTGTTCTCGACGTCCACGTCGGTCCGCCAGCCGGGATCGCCCGCGTACGGCACCCTCATGCTGTCGAATGGCCTGCGGGCGGCGGTGCACGGCCTGCTGAAGACACTGTCGACAGAGCTGGCCCCTGACGGCATCCGGGTGAATGCGATCCAGCCCGGTCGCATCTCGACGGAACGCATCGCGGAGCTCGATGCGGACACCGCGAAACGCGAGGGCATCGCCATCGAGAAGATCCAGGAGCGATTCGAGAAGAGCGTGATCCCGTTGGGACGGTACGGACGGCCGGATGAGTTCGCGGCGGCCGCCGTCTTCCTCGCTTCACCGAAGGCCTCCTACATCACGGGCGTCAGTCTCCAGGTCGACGGCGGGATGCTCACGAGCATGTGGTGATCGTCGCCGACCGACTCCGACCGGACACGTTCCGGCTGCCGGTCGAGAAGATCCGGGCCGGCTACAAGAGCGACATCTACTTCGCGCGGACCAAGCTCATCCTCGAGCTGGACCGCCGCCGCGACCGGGTCACGATGCAGGTGTTCCAGAAACATCCCGCGGCGGTCATCGTGGGCACCGACCACACACTCGCGATCCTGCACACCGGGACGGGCCGCTATCGCGACCGTCAGGCGAGCGACAGGCTGTTCGCGCGCTACCTCGACGCCGAGCGTCGCGCATACGCGCACTGGGCGGGTCTGCCGGCGAGCGGCGGCTGGGACGCGTACGCCGCGCTCGCCCGCGAGGTCTTCGACCTCTCGTTCGAGCTCGCGTCGCTTTGGGAGCCTCAATGGCGCGACCTGCGGGTGCGCTCGCTCTGCGACGGCGAGATCGCGACGCCCGGAGAGCCGGTCATGCATATCGAAGGCGAGTACGGATCATTCGCGCACCTGGAGACCCTGTACCTCGGAGCGCTCGCGGAGGGCACGCGGGTCGCGACGAACACGCGCGATGTCGTGGCCGCCGCGAACGGGAAGCCGGTGATCATGTTCGGCGCGCGCCACCAGGCCCATGAGGCCCAGGCCGGCGCGGGCTACGCCGCGTACGTCGGTGGCGCCACCGGGGTCTCGACCGACGAACAGGGCGAATGGTGGGGGTCGACCGGGCTCGGTACGGTGCCGCACGCCCTCATCGCGGTGTACGGCGGCGACACCACGGTGGCGACGCTCAAGTTCGACGAGTACATCAACCGCTCGAGCGACGCGGTCGGCCATCTCACGGCAGCGGGCACGGCCGAGGGCCACGTGAACGTCACCAGCCTCGTCGACTTCGACAACGACGTGGTGAACACGTCGCTCGGCGTGGCCCGGGCGCTCGGGGAGCGCCTCTGGGGTGTGCGCGTGGACACGAGCGAGGTGCTCATCGATGCGTCGGTCCAAAGGGAGCTCGAGGCACACCGGGACATCGACGGCGAGACCCATGGCGTCACACCGCGCCTCGTCCGGATCCTGCGCGATGCGCTCGACCGAGCGGGCCACGGCCACGTGCGCATCGTCGCATCGGGCGGCTTCGATCGCGAGAAGATCGCGCGGTTCGAGGCGCTTGGCGTGCCGGTCGATGTCTACGGCGTCGGATCGGCCCTGGTGCACGGCACGGGATTCGATCACACCGCGGACATCGTCCTGGTGGACGGCCGGCCGGTCGCCAAGGTGGGACGCCGGCTCCGCGAGAGCGCGCGGCTCCGCGACGTCGACTGGAACACGCTCGTCGGCGAACGCGCGAGCTGAGCGTGGGACCCGCCGATCTGGTGATCCTCATCGTCGGCCTCGCCTTCGCCGGGTTCGCGAAGGGCACGACCGGCATGGGCCTTCCGCTGGTGGCCACCCCGATCCTCGCCGGCGTCTTCGGGCCGAAGGCCGCGGTCGTGATCGTGACCATCCCGATCTTCGCCGCCAACTCGGTGCTCCTCATCCAGGGCTGGAAACGCCTCAAGGTGCTGCGGGGGGTCGTGCCGATCATCGGCGCGAGCGCGGTCGGCACGATGCTCGGCGTCAAAATCCTTGCACTATTGGATAAGCGGACATTCGCGATCCTGATCGCGCTCATGGTCGTCGTGTTCCTCGCGCGCGGCGATCGTCTCATCGGCGATGACCCCGGCGCGACCCGCGCGAGGGTGCTCGGACCGGTCGTGGGCTTCGCGGGCGGCCTGCTGCAGGGCACGACCTCGATCGCGAGCCCGCTCATCGGGTCGTTCTTCCACGCGCGAAAGATGGATCGTCACGCGTACGTGATCGTGCTGGCCGCGATCTTCGAGCTGAACGCCGTGATCCAGCTGGTGGGGTACTCGCTCCTTGGCCTCTACACGCCGGACATCCTGGCGATCGGGCTGCTTGGCCTCGTTCCCACGCTGTTGGCGCTGATGGTCGGCATCTACTTCCGCGCGCGCCTGGATCAGCGCCGCTTCCGTCAGCTCATCGTCGTGCTGCTGGTGCTGAGCGTCGCGAACCTTCTCTGGCGGAGCTTCGGCGCCTAGAGTCTCGACCGTGGAGATCCTGCCTGGGGTGCACGCGCTGCGCGTCATCGGCGCGAAAGCCCACCTGATCGTCGAAGACGAGATCACCCTCATCGACGCTGGTCATCGAGGCTCCGGACGGATGGTCAGGCGGTACCTGGAGCGCATCGGCCGGTCGGAGCGCGACATCACGCGCATCGTCTGCACGCACGGGCACCCGGATCACATCGGTGGCGTCGCAGAGATCGCAGCTGCCTCAGGTGCGTCGATCCACATGCATCCCTCCGATGCGGAGCGGCTTCGGATCGGCCTCCGTGAGGTCCTCGCCAGCCGGACGCCCGGTCCGATCCTCGCGTTCCTCACCCGCCCCATCCGGGATCCGCGCCCGCTCCTGCATGGCGACGTGCTGCCGGCTCTCGGAGGGCTGCACGTCGTGCATACGCCAGGACACACGCCGGGAAGCATCTGCCTCTATGCGCCGTCGCGACGGGTGTTATTCAGCGGTGATGTCCTGCAGCTCCGGCGCGGGCGGCTCGCGCCGCCGCATCAGGTGTTCAGCGATGACCTGCCCGAAGCCCGCCGGTCGGTGACGCGCCTCGCGGAGCTCGACATCGAGACGATCTGCTTCGCGCACTATCCGCCGCTGCGCGGCGGCGCGAGCGCCGCGCTTCGCGACCTCGCGGAGGTGTGGGTGTGAACACCCTGAACGACATCCTCGACGCCTCGGCCGAGCGGTTCGGCACGAAGCCGGCGTTCATCATCCGGCCGGGCTTCCGCACCCGGACCTGGAGCTACCGCGACCTCGCGGAGCTGGTCCCTCGCGTCTCGGGGTACCTCGCCGGAGCGGGGATCACGAGGGGCGACCGCGTCGTGATCTGGGGCGTGAACCGCCCGGAGTACGGCATCGCGTTCTTGGCGGCGCTCCGGATCGGGGCGGTGCTCGTTCCGCTCGACGTGAACTCCCTCGCCGACTTCGCCCAGAAGATCGTCGATCGGACCCGGGCCACAGCGGCGATCGTGTCGTCGCAGACGCGCGAGCGCGCCCTCGCGCTCCGGATCCCGCTTCATGCGATGGAGCAGCTGCCCGATCTCGCACGCGGGGTCGCGCCACTGGCCGCCGCGGACCTCGCCGGTGGAGATCTTGCCGAGATCGTCTTCACCTCGGGCACCACCGGTGATCCCAAGGGGGCGATGCTGACCCATACGAATATCCTGTCCAACGCCGAAGCCGCCCGACAGATCTTCCCCATCGGCCCGAAGCAGCGCCTGCTGTCGTTCATCCCGCTCTCGCACATGTTCGAGCAGCTCGCCGGCTTCTGGACGCTCCTCCTCAGCGGCGCGTCGGTCGTGTATCCGAC
>JANLWM010000015.1:0-1951 GCA_031364525.1 Chloroflexota bacterium
TGATCTTCGCGTCGCCGACCTTCTCTTGCATCTCGCCCTTGGCCTGGTCCCACTTGCCGCTCGCTTCGGTCGACTTGTCGCCGACGAGCTTGCCGGCCTCTTCCTTGACCTTGCCCTTGATCTCGTTGCCTTCGCCCTTGATCTTGTCCTGCATTGAAAGCCTCCTTGTTGGTGCCCGCGGTCTCGCGGGTCCAGTCGTAGGAGCGCAAGGGGCATGCCAGCGACCAGGAATGTGTAACGGTCTGGCGACGGCTGCGGCTCGGTTCAGCGCAATCCGCTGAGCACTCGCTCCTGCCGCTCGAGCACGTGAACGCTGACCTCGCGCAGCCAATGCGCGAGATCGGCGCTGAGCTCGAGACCCTCGCTCTGGATGGCAGCCCGCTCTTCCGCGGTGGCGCCGGGCCATCGTCCGAGCAGCGCATCGGTCTTCTCCTCGTAGTCCGTGACCTTGACGCCGAAGACCTTCAACAGCTTTCGCGTCGGGTCCATCGGCCTGCGCTCTTCCGGCTGCTCCATGCCCGCACCTCCGCTCGTGATCGCCCGTCGTTGGCTCTGCTCAAGTGTGCCGCAGTTGACGATTGCGCTCCGGCCACGAGAGACCGATGCTCGCGCCCATGGAAAAGACGGCTACGACACTTACGGATCTTGAAGCCATCACCGCGAAGCTTCCCAGCGGATATCGCGCCCGCGAATTCCGCGACAGCGATCGCGAAGCCTGGGTCGAGGACCGGAACGCCGAGCGCCATGAGCTCCAGCACGGCTCGGCGGACGAGTGGCGCGACTGGGAAAAGCTCCAGCCGCCCGACGACCTCTTCCGCATCGCCGTGGAGACGGGTGCTGGTCGGCCGGTCGCAAGCACCGAGATCGGACCGGGGTTCTTCCCCCGCCCCGATGGCGCGCTGAACGGCGGCGTCGCTGTGATGCGGGCCCACCGGAAGAAGGGGCTTGGTAGCGCGCTGCTCGAGGTGATGGAGGCGGAAGCGCGCCGTCGGAAGACCCCGCGCATCCTCGCGGGAACCGACGCCTCGATGGAGGGCGCGCTCGAGTGGGCCCGGAAGCGCGGATACCGGGAGATCGGTCGGCGGATCGAGTCGTACGTGTACGTCCAGAGCTTCGATCCATCGCCGTTCAAGGACGTGGTCGATCGCGTGGATGCGTCAGGACTCAACGTGCGCAGCCTGACGGAAGTCCTCGCGGGGCGTGACGCCGATTCGACCGAGCGATTCTGGCGCGACCTGTACGACGCAGACGCTCCGATGTGGGACGACGTGCCCTGGTCCTCGCCGATGCCACACATGCCTTGGGACAAGTTCCGCAAGATGATGGTCGAGAGCGGCAAGCTCATCCACGACGCCACCATGGTCGCGCTCGACGGCGAGAAGATCGCCGGGTACACCTCGACCGGGAAGTCCGGCACCGATCGCGGATACACCTACATGACCGGCACCGGTCGCGACTACCGGGGCCGCGGACTGGGGACGGCCCTCAAGGTCGCGATGCTGGCCGGCGCCAAGAAGGCCGGGCTGCGCGCGATGCTGACGACGAACGACGAGCCGAACAAGGCGATGCGCGGCATCAACGAGAAGCTCGGCTACGTCATGCTCCCCGCCCACATCGAGCTCGAGAAAAGGCTGTAACGACGCGAAGGAGGGCGGCTCACGCCGCCCTCCTTCTTGCTGCGATCCAAGATCCAGGTCAGTCGGCGGGGGTGCCCTCACCGACCATGCCGGGTGCGCGCTCGTCGTCGCCCCCGACCTCAGACCAGATCTTCACGTTCTTCGGCTCCTTCAGGAACAGCGTCCCGATGACCACCGACATGAGCGCGACGACGATCACGTATGCGAGACCGAGGTAGATGTTGCCGTTCGGGTCATTCGTGGTGTTGTACTGCCGGAGGCTGATCGTTGAATCGATCGGCAGACCCATGAAGTTCTTGAGGAACGGCACGTAG
>JANLWM010000018.1:0-4422 GCA_031364525.1 Chloroflexota bacterium
CGAGCAACCCTTGGGCCGCGAGCCGTAACGCGACGATGACCAGGGCCAGCGCGAGCAGCCGCATGATCAGCACCCCGCGCACGCGCCGGCTCAGCGACGCTCCTACCTGCGCGCCGACGATCGCCCCGGCAGCGATCGCGACCGTCCGCGGCCACGTGGTGGCGAGGTCTCCGGCAAGGCTGTGGGTCACGGTCCCGATGCTCGTCGTGATGGCGAGAACGAAGTGCGAGGTCGCGGTCGCGATGTGCACCGGGAAGCCGAGCAGCGCGACGAGCGCCGGCACGTGGATGAAGCCGCCACCGATGCCAAGGAGGCTGGACGCGAAGCCGATCACGAATGACATGGCCACGCCCAGGGGGAGCTCGACCGTGTACCGGTGGATCTGCCCGTCGCTGTCGGTCAGCTCGCGCGACACCCGGCCCCACGGCCGATCGACGCGGCCGACCGCCTCCCCCGGCGGCCGCACGCTCGGTCGGACGCGCACCACGATCAGCGCAAGTGCCAGAAGCACGAGGGCGAACGCGATATCGAAGGGTCCTCGCGGGATCGCCCGGGCGAGCAAGACGCCGGCAATGCTGCCCGGGAGCGCGGCCAGGGCGAACTGGGCCCCCGAGCGAACGTCGATGCGCCCTTGCCGGCGGTACGCGATCGTGCCGCTCGTCGCGTTCGCCGCGACAACGGCGAGCGACGTGGCGGTGAGCGTGCCGGTCGGCTCGAGCGGGTTCAGGAGCGCCAGGACCGGCAGGAGGATGAAGCCACCGCCCGCTCCGATGAGCGTCCCGATGGTCCCGATCGCCAGGCCGAGCGCGATGAAGCTAGCGACCTCGAGCACCACCGGAGCGTATTCGGCGGGGCTACCGCACGCCGAACAGAAGCTCTTGGATATCGGGCAGCGCGTTGCCGCGCCCGGCGATGAAGAAGAGGCCGATGACCAGGCTTGAGAGCCCGGCGAACGCCCCGACCACCACGTACACGGTCCGCAGGCGCTGGGCCCCGATGAACCCGGTCGCGCTCACGACCGCAACGAGCGTGTTGGAGATCAATAGACCGGCGATGAACGCGACGAGGATGACGACACCCTGCGCTCCGGTCACGCCCGCGATGCCGGCGAGGAGGAGAGCCTGCGATCCGGTCTCCGCGCCGACGCCGTGGATCATCCCGACCCCGAACGCGGTCTTCGGTCCGTACTGCGACGCGTGGGCGATCGGCTCGTGGCGGTGACCGTGGATCCGACCCTGCAGGCGATCCCAGGCATAGCGAACGCCATCGAACACGAGCATCCAACGGCTGCGCATCCGGAACTCGCCTTCGCCCCGGACGTACTGGACGACAGAGATGACCACCCAGATCCCAAGGAGGACGAGCGTGATTCCCACGACGCGCTCGAGGATCGGGTCGACCCACTCGGGAAGGATCGCGCCCACCGCGAGCGCGAGTATCCCGAGGGCCATCACCACGCTCGCGTGCCCGAGCGCGTACAGGCTCGCGAGCCCGATCGCGTGACGCTGCTCGTGCGCGAAGCGTGAATCCGAGAGCACGTGGATGGGGCTCGCGTCGGCGTGGGAGTGGCCGTGCTCGGCCGGTCCTTCGTCGTGGGCGTGGCGCGGCATCGGAGCGATCGCCGGGACGTCCTCGGCCGCGTGCGAGGCGGTGGTGGTGCTCGTGATGTCCGTGATCGCCGCGATGTGATCCCAGTCGAAGCCGTGCCTGAACCCGAGAACGACCATCCCCGCAAGCAGTCCGAGTGCCGCCAGATCCATTGCACGAGGGAGCCTATCGCCACTCGTGGCGATAGCGTCGTGTTGCGACACGTTCGCGATTGCCGCAGGCTTGCGATATGGGACTCCAAGACGCGCTGCGCTCCAGTGGCAAGCGCATGACGGTGCAGCGACGCCTCGTGCTGGATGCGGTCCGCCAGGCGCGGCACCACGTCACGGCGGAGGAGATCGCGAAGCGGGTCCGTGCAAAGCACCCCCAGATCGACGCGTCGACCGTGTACCGCAATCTCCAGGCGCTCGAGGAGCTTGGTGAGGTGATCCACACGCATCTGGACGACCGCATCACGCGATGGCACCGCGCGGACAGCCACCCGCACGGGCACCTCGTCTGCCGGGCATGCGGCAGCGAGACGGAGGTCCGTCCGGCGGCCCTCGCCTCCATGGCGAAGCGGCTGCGCGGCGAGCACGGCTTCGACGCGGACCTCGCCCACTCCGCGATCGTCGGCATCTGCCGACAATGTCAGGTGGAGGTCAGATGATGAGACTGGTCAACCTGGCCGCGGCCATCGTTCTGGTCGTGGCGTCACTCGGTATCTTCGCGCGCCCCGCGGCGGCGCACGAGCGCCGGACCGTCGGCCCATACACGTTCGTCGTCGGCTGGATCGTCGAACCGGCGTACCTCGGCGAGCTGAACGCGCTCGATCTCACGGTCACCGAGACTGCGACCACGAAAGCAGTGGAGGGCCTGGAGAAGACGCTCAAGGCCGAGCTCGTCGCCGGTGGAGGCTCGACGATCCGCGCACTCACCGTCACCGCGCGGTTCGGCCAGCCGGGGAAGTACCAGGGTCAGGTCGTTCCGACCAAGGTCGGTGACTACACCTTCCACATCACGGGCACGATCAACACGACGGCGATCGACGAGAAGTTCGAGTCGGGGCCCGGCCGGTTCGGGGGTATCGAAGACATCGCGCCGCTCCAGTTCCCCGACCAGATCGCCTCCAGCAGCGATCTCGCTGCAAAGATCGCCGACGCGAACACGAAGCTCACGATCGCTCTCGCGCTCGGCGGCCTGGCGCTCGTCCTGTCTGTCGCGTCGCTCGCGCTCGCGAGGCGTCGTTGAGACGACTGCTGCTGGCCACCGCGCTCGCACTCGCGGGCGCGGCGGCCGGCGCGGTCCCAGCGAGTGCGCACGCGAACTACGTGCGCTCGAATCCGGCGTCCGACGCGCGGCTGGTCCGACCACCCGCGGAGGTCCGCATCTCCTTGAGCGAGCCCCCGGATCCGAAGGGCAGCCAGATCCAGGTGCTCGACGAGAAGGGCCAACGCTGGGACCAGGGTGCGACGACGCTCTCGGACGAGCCGAACGGGATCAAGGTCGGCCTGAAGAGCATTGGCGATGGCGGCTACCTGGTCGCGTGGACCGCGCTCTCGGCCGTTGATGGCCACGAGACGAAGGGCAGCTTCGCGTTCGTCGTCGGGACCGGTCCATTGCCTTCGCTGCCCGACGTGCCGAACGCCGCAGCGCCGCCGACACCGCTCGAAGTCGCGTCACGCGCGCTGTCGTATGCCGGGATCGCGCTCGCGCTCGGCACGGCGTTGTTCGGTCTTCTTGTGCATCCGGCGACGGACGCAGCCGAGCGCCGTCGCGAGCGCGACCTGTTCCTGATCGCCGCGACCGGCATCGTGCTCGGCTCAGCCGGCATGGTGCTCGCGCAGGGTGACCGGCTCCCGCCCCGGCTTGAGCTGTTCCTCAGCGTGCGCCTGCTGGCCGGCCTCGGGGTCGGCGCGGCGCTCGCCGGAGCGGTCCCCCCACGGACCCGCCGCTACCTCGTGCTCGCCGCAGGGATCGTCGCCGCGCTCACGGCAACGGGCGTGTCGCACGCCGCCGCACTGGGCGACAGCAAGAACATCGCCCTCGATCTGCTGCACATCGTCTCGGTATCGGCGTGGACCGGCGGCCTGGTCGCGTTCCTTTGGATCCACCTCCGGTCTCGCGGGGATCCCCCGGATGCATTGCGGCGCACGACGTTTCGCTTCTCCCTGCTGGCGCTCACCTCGGTCGCCGTTCTCGTGACGACAGGGACGCTCCAGGCGCTCGACCGGCTCGTGCTGATCCAGGACCTCGTCGAGACGCCATACGGGATCGCCCTCTTGGCCAAGATCGGGTTGCTCACGGCCGTGCTGTCGCTCGCGGCGTTCAACCTCCTGCGATATGGGCCCCGGGGCGACCGGCGCGCCCTGGTCCGCGGCACGATCCTCGAGTCGGCGCTGCTCGCGGCGGTCTTCGTGGCTGCGGGGCTCCTGACCGCGCTTCCGCCTCCGGCGCAGGCGTCGGGTGCCGCATTCGATCAGACCCAGCACGTCGGCGGCCTGCGGGTGGAGCTGGTGGTCCCGACGAACACCCCTGGTCGCAACCGGTTCGTCGTACGGGTGCAGCGCGGCCTGGCGCCGGTGACCGGAGCGGAGAAAGTGGTCCTCCGGTTCACGATGGTCGAGCACGACATGGGTCAATCAGAGCTCGTCACCGAGGAGCGGGCACCCGGCGAGTACGTCGCGACCGGCAGCCCGACGGCGATGTACGGCACCTGGAAGGTCGAGACGATCGTCCGGCTCGCCGGCAGGGACGACGCGCGCGCGCTGTTCGTGGTGCCCATCTCGCAGCAGGCCGGGCAGGGCGCGACCGCGATGGCGCTGTCCGCGGGCG
>JANLWM010000023.1:0-3766 GCA_031364525.1 Chloroflexota bacterium
CGGCGTCGGCGAAGATCAGGCTTGGGGACTTTCCGCCGCACTCGAGGGTCAGTCGCTTGAGAGTCTCCGCGGCCACCCGCATCACCTCGCGGCCGGTGGCCGTGTCGCCGGTGAGGCTCACCTTGTCGACGCGTGGATCGCGCACGAGCGCGTTCCCGACCGTCGATCCCGGCCCAACGATGACACTGACCACTCCGGCGGGGACACCGGCCTCGCTGCAGAGGGCCGCGAGCCGAAGGGCGGTGAGCGGGGTGAGGCTCGCCGGCTTCACGATCACCGCGTTACCCGTCGCGAGCGCCGGCGCGAGCTTGCTCGCGGTGGTCGCGAGCGGTGCGTTCCACGGGATGATCGCGACCACGACGCCCATCGGTTCGCGGATCGTCACATCGAGCAGCTGCCCCGGCACGGGTATCTGGGTCCCGAGCATCATCGCGGTCGCGTCGGAGTAGAACTCGAAGAGCGCCGCTGCGCTCTCGACGTGTGCCCGCGCGACCGTGAGCAGCATTCCGTTGTTGCGCGTCTCGAGCAGCGCAAGCTCATTCGCGTCACGCCGGATTAGCGCGGCGACCTGCCGCAGGACGGGCGCGCGCTCGCTGGGCGTGAGGCGCCGCCAGGTCCCTTCGTCGAAGGCCCGTCGCGCGGCGGCGATCACGCGATCAGCGTCGGCCACGTTCGCCTGCGCGACGCGGGCGATCGCCCCGCCGTTCGCCGGATCAACAACGTCGAGCCGCCCACCGCCGG
Organism: Chloroflexota bacterium; assembly: GCA_031364525.1. Taxonomy (GTDB): domain Bacteria; phylum Chloroflexota; class Limnocylindria; order P2-11E; family P2-11E; genus UBA4735. The sequence continues at coordinate 742 of JANLWM010000023.1, forward strand.
CCGGCTGGGCCTCACCCGCGTAGATGCCGCTGGTCTCGATGATGCTCACTGTCGCGCTCATGACGTCTCCTTCGCTGAGCTTCGCCGCGCCGGTCGCGCGATCCTGCGGGCGGCTCGTACCCGCGGCTGCGGTGGTGCGGTGTGCCCGAGATCCGCAGAGATGCGATAGGCGACCTCCACCAGCTCAGGTCCGATGCGGGCGATCCTTGCGCGCGTCATCCGGTGTGCTGGGCCTGAGACCGAGATCGCGGCACGAACTGCCCCGGTGTGGTCGCGGATCGGGGCGCCCACCGAGTCCAATCCGATCTCGAATTCCTCGAAGCTCGTGGCCCAGCCGGTGTCGCGGATCTCCTCAAGCGTCTGGCGGAGCGCAGCCGCCTCGGTGATGGTGTGCGGCGTGTACGAGCGCAGGCCGGCCGCGATCGTCCGGGTGACGACATCGGCGTGCTGGAAGGCGAGCAGCGCCTTGCCGACCGACGTGCAGTGCGCGGGAGCGCGCAGGCCGATGCTCGAGCTCAGCTGCGCCGGCTCCAGCGACACGACCCGGCTGAGGTAGAGGACTTCGCCCTGCACAAAGACGCCGAGGTGTGCTTCCTCGTGGTGGCGGCGCATCAGCCCGTCTAGATACGGCATCGCGACCTCGGCGACGTCGAGGCGGGCGAGAACGGCGCTGCCAAGCTGCATGAGCTTTCGCCCGAGTCGGTAGGTGGTGGTCTCGACGTCTAGCTCGACGTACTCGGCCGCCGCGAGCGTCCGGACGATGCGGAAGACCGACGCCTTGCTCATGTCGAGCGCGCGACCGATATCGCTGATCCGGTGGCCGCTGTCACTCACGCACAGCAGGTCCAGGATGCGCGTAGCGCCCTCCACCGCGGGGGCCAGCGCGTGTGGCGATCCTGGCGCCGCGACGGGTCGTTTCACTAGTGAATCAACACCCCTTGCTTTTGGAACGCTCCGTAGAGTAGCGTTCCGACCGCTCGCGTCAAGGTGCGATGCGAGACGCAGCGACGTTATTTCGGTGGGGGAGCGGACGGTCGATCGTCGGGGACACATAGCCGGGGAGGACGCAATGGCAACTGAGGCCGAGGCCAAGCGATCGGTGACGACCGAATACGTCACCAGTGGATCGAAGCGGATGCACGAGCGCGCGCGCAGCAGTCTCGCCGGCGGCGTGGCGAGCGTCGCACGCGCGATCCCCCCGGGGCCGTGGCCGTATCCGATCTATCTGGATCGCGGCGAGGGCTCGCACATCTGGGACGTGGATGGCAACGAATACATCGACTACAACCTCGCCCACGGCCCGCTCATTCTCGGCCACCGTCCACCGGAGCTCACTGCCGCGATGGTCGACATCCTGCAGACGCGCGGTTCGACCTTCGCCTTGGGCCATGATCTGGAGTACCTCGCCGCCGAGCAGCTCGTCGCGCACGTTCCCTCGGTCGAGCTCGTGCGCTTCACGAACTCAGGCACTGAGGCGGTCCTCGCGGCGCTTCGATTCGCGCGGGGCGCCACCGGCCGCAACAAGGTCGTCCGGTTCGAGGGTCACTACCACGGGTGGGGCGATCCGATCCACTGGAGCCATCGGCCGCTGGTCGCCGCCGCGGGGCTCGCGCACGCTCCGCGCGCCGTTGCCGCGACGAACGGCATCCCGGAGTCGTACGGTGCCGAGCTCATCATTCAGCCCTGGAACGATCTCGCGGTGCTTGAGCGCACCCTGCGCACGCGGCAGCACGAGATAGCCGCCGTGATCACGGAGCCGATCATGGGCAACTGCGGCGGGCTGCTGCCCGCGCCCGGTTACCTCCAGCAGGTGCGGGAGCTGACCGCGAAGTACGGGATCTTGCTGATCTTCGACGAGGTCATCACCGGGTTCCGCGTCGGACTGAGCGGAGCGCAGGGTCTCTTCGGCGTCACTCCGGACATCACCACGCTCGCCAAGGCGATCGGCGCCGGCTATCCCGTCGGCGCGGTCGGCGGGACACACAAGGTGATGGATTTCGTCGCCTCCCATCAGATCACCCACGCGGGCACGTACAACGGAAATCTCGTTCAGACCGGCGCGGTGAACTCGGCGGTCGCGCAGCTCGCCCGGCCAGGCGTCTATGAGCGCCTCACGGCGCTCGGTGACCGTTTGCGCGCGGGACTCCTGAAGGCTGCAAGTGAGCTCGGGATCCCTGCAGTGACCACCGGCGTCGGACCGATGCTTCAGATCTGGTTCCAGGAAAAGGCGCCCACGAATTACCGCGAGGCCGCGCTCGGCCCCAGCTACACGCAGGGACGGCAGGAGCTGCTCCGGCAGGGGCTGCAAAAGCGAGGCGTGATGCTCCTCGCGGGCCAATTCTCCAACTGGTACATCTCGACTGCGCATAGCGAGCAGGACATCGACACGACCATCGACCGTTCGCGCGACGCGATGATCGAGCTCAAGGACCGGCTGGCCTGAGCGCGCCTCGGCTGTGGAACTGATTGGCCGCTTTCGTCGGGCGCAGGCTCCTGCAGACGATCCCCATGTTGTGGGGGGTCGCGACCGCGGTCTTCCTGATGCTCTACGTGTTGCCGGGCGATCCGGTCGCCTTCATGCTCTCGGAGTCCGCGGCCTCCCCGGCGCTCGTCGCTCAGCTGCGGGCGCAGCTTGGCCTCGATCAGCCCCTCCACGTGCAGTACCTCACCTATCTCGGGAACGTGATCCACGGCGACTTCGGAACGTCCATCTACTACAACCGGCCGGTGACCCAGCTGGTCATCGAGCAATTGGGAGCGACGCTCCAGCTCGCGGCGGCGGCGATGGCGCTCGCGATCGTCATCGGATTCGGGCTCGGTTCGCTCGCGGCGGTGAAGCACAACAGCTGGATCGACCGCGCCTGCATGCTCGTCGCCACCCTGGGCATCTCGATGCCGAGCTTCTGGCTCAGCCTCCTATTCATCTTCCTCTTCTCCGTGACGCTCGGTTGGCTTCCAGCCACCGGCTCCCAGGGCCTCGAGCGTCTCCTGATGCCGGCGCTCGTGCTGGCACTCGGCTCGGCCG
>JANLWM010000031.1:0-3253 GCA_031364525.1 Chloroflexota bacterium
CATGGCGGCGCTCGTCGAGACGATCCGGTCGAGCGATCGAGGCGCGATCGCGCGGGCGGGCGGGACCGCCGCCATGAGCACGACGCCGAGCACGAGTCCGAACTGCGGCTTCGTCATCGTCGCGACGCCCGCGAGCAGGCCGGCGAGCGTCCAACGCCTCGAGCCCGCTGCGATCAGCGCGGCGAGGAACGGGAGCGTGCCGACGGCGTCGACCTGGCCCCAATACGGACCGGCGAAGATCGGTGCCGGCTGCAGCATCCAGAGGCCGGCTGCGAGCACCGCGGCGGTCTCGCCGCCGTACCGTCGCACGAGCGGCACGAGCAGCAGCACGATCCCGATGTCCGCCGGGATGCTGATCGCCTTCACCGCGATTCGCAGGAGGTCGCCGTGGAACACGGTGCCCAGCAGCCAGAGGACGTACAGGAACGCGGGCGGGTAGTCGCTGAAGTAGCCCGGCTCGTAGAACCGCGCGGGGCCGACCGAGGCGAGCTTCTCGGCCCAGGCCATGAACGTGCCGACATCGGATGGGAATCCCGCCGTCCGGATGACGAGAAGCCGCAGAACGACGCCGATGATCACGATCGCCGCGATCGCGATGTTGGCGCGGCGACGGGCCGCTGCCGGGCGTGCCGCGATCGCGTCGGTCACTGCCACCAGCCATACCGGATGATCGCGACCGTTGCGTAGATGTTGAAGGCGATGGCGATCGCGGTGGCGACGAGGAACAGGACGGATGGGCGTGACCGCCACACCCCGTTCCGCAGCGCGTCACCGCTCACGGCGAGGGCGATGAGGAAGGGCTGCGCGTCGATGCTGAAGCGGTAGCCGAGCTGCGCGAAACCGACCGTCGCGTGGGTCACGTCCGGCACGAGCGCAAGACCCGCGGCGAGGGCGGTCGCTGCAACGGCGACCGACCGTCGGGCACCCTGAAGGCCGGCGAACACATATAGGAGCGCCGGGGTCGTGAGGAACAGACCCATGCCGGCGAAGCGTGGACGGAGGAAGTACCAGACGTTCGGCACGAAGTCCGGTGGCTCCATGAAGATCGCGTAGAGGTGACGAGGGAGGTAGGAAAGCGAGAACAGCCCCTGATCGAAGAAGAAGTCACCGTCGGCCAGTCGCACATACCCTGCATCGCCGATCGTGCCCCAACGCAAGATGTTGTAGCCGGCATACACGATCAACGGCGGGACTCCGCCCGCGATGACGCGGACCAGGGTGCGCGGGAACGGCGTGCCGGCTCGGCGCGCCGCGAGCAACGCGAGCGCCGGCACGGCCGCCGCGACCGGCAGGCGGGCGAGCGCGGCGAGGCCGATCGCCAGGCCGATGCCCCACGCCGCACCGCCGCGCGCAGCGATCAGGAACGCGACGGACGTGAACAGCATCGCGACGGCGTGCGCGGCGAACCACGCGCGGCCGTCTGCGCTCGTGAACAGCAGGGTCGTGCCGAAGGCCGAGAGGAGGGCGCCGGTCAGCGCGACCCAACGCGGGGCGCCGTACGCGCGGAGCGCGAGATAGAGGACGCCGGCGGATGCGCCGCCGCAGATCTGCGACACGACGTCCTGCGCGGTAGCGGTCCCGAGGAACAGGAGCGGGATCGCGAGGACCGCCGGAAGCGGCGGGTACGCCACACACCATCGGCCATCGCCGCAGGACAGGAGCTCGTTCAGCCACGGCGGATCCGTGGTGAGCCAGTAGCGGCCGTGCAGGAACGCGTCGGCCAAACGGCCGTAGTAGTCGTACACGGTGGGCGCGCCCCACCCCGCGATCAGGTAGGCGGCGACGGCCAGAGCACCCACAGCGATGGCGATGGATCGTTCCCCACCCCACCACGACCGGCCGGCCGGCCCCGTCCTCCACAGGCGCATCACAGCGAGAACGCTAGCGTTATCGCGTTATGACCGAACGGCTTCCGGGCCTCTCCTTCTTCTTCCCCGCTCGTGACGAGGAGCTGAACGTCGCGCCGATGGTGGCGCAGGCGCTCACCGCACTGCCCGAGTACGCCGACCGCATCGAGGTCACGGTGATCGACGACGGCAGCAGCGATGACACCGGGAAGATCGCCGACGCGCTGGCCCAGACGGATCCGCGGGTCACGGTCATCCACAACCGGCCCGGCCGCGGGTACGGCGGTGCGGTGCGGGCGGGCTTCATGAGCGCGACGCAGCCATTCATCTTCTTCACCGACGGCGATCAGCAGTTCGAGGTCGCCGACTTCGGCAGGCTCGTCGCGGCGCTCGGTCCGGACGTTGACGCGGTGATCGGGTACCGCATCAAGCGCGCCGACCCGTGGCGCCGCCTGCTCGTGTCGGGCGTGTACAACCGGCTCATCACGCTGCTGTTCGCGGGCGGGTGGCGCGACGTCGATTGCGCATTCAAGCTCTTCCGCGCCGACGTGTTCACGCGAGTGCCCCTGTCGCGTGTGAGGTCGAACGGCGCGTTCTTCTCTCCGGAGCTCCTCATCACGCTCCGGGCGCACGGCGTCCGGATGCGCGAGGTCGGCATTCCACATCACCCGCGCATGCACCACGAGCCGAAGGGTGCGCCGCCAAAGGTCATCCTCAAGGCCATGCGTGACCTCATGTTGCTTCGTCTCGCGATGTGGATCGACCCCGACCGGTAGCGGCTACCGCTAACGCTCGAGTCGCCAGATGTCGGCGTGCGTCTCGCGTGTCCGGATCACCCTGGCGCGGCCGTTCTCGATGATCACGACCGCAGGTCGGGGGTGATGGTTGTAGTTGGAGGCCATTGCCACGCTGTAGGCGCCGGCGGCCGGGATGGCGAGGACCTCGCCCGGATCGGGCGACGGCAGCGCCACGTCCCGGATGAGAAGATCCCCGCTCTCGCAGTACTTGCCCGCGATCGCGACGTGCTCCGCCGGCGCCGCAGTCGGCCGGTCGGCGAGCACGGCCGTGTACTCGGCGCCGTACAGGGCCGGCCTGATGTTGTCTCCCATCCCCCCGTCGACCGACACGAAGGTGCGTATCCCGGCGACCCGCTTGGTGCCGACGACGCGATACAGCGCGACGCCGGCGCGGCCCACGAGGGACCGGCCGGGCTCGAGGAAGATCGTTGCCTTTCGCAGCGCGGCCACCGCCCGGATGGGGCCGGTCACCTCGTTGGCGTACGCGAGAAGATCGAGCACGGCATCACCGGACCGCAACGGGATCGCGAGACCGCCACCGACGCCGATCTCGCGTAGGGCCGCACCGGTCGACGCGCGGATGTCACCAGCGAGCTGGGCCAGCGCTTC
>JANLWM010000058.1:0-4790 GCA_031364525.1 Chloroflexota bacterium
AGCGCGTGCTCCAGCGTTACAAGGACCTCCAGGACATCATCGCCATCCTCGGCGTGGACGAGCTCTCGGATGACGACAAGATCCTCGTCGCCCGGGCCCGCAAGATCCAGCGGTTCCTCGCTCAGCCGTTGAACGTCGCGAAGCAGTTCACCGGTCTCGACGGCGTGTACGTGAAGGTCGCCGACACGGTGCGCAGCTTCAAAGAGCTGCTCGAGGGCAAGCACGATGACCTTCCTGAGCAGGCCTTCTTCAACGTCGGCACGATCGAGCAGGCTCGCGAGAAGGGCGAGCAGATGGCGAAGGCCTCGGCCTGATGCCGATCCGCCTCGAAGTCGTCACGCCCGAGCGCGCCGTCCTCGAGGACGACGTGGACATGGTCATCGCGCCCGCGAGCGAAGGCTACGTCGGTATCCTGCCGCACCACGCGCCCCTGCTGACGACGCTCGGGCCGGGGGAGCTGCGGATCAAGAAGGGCGGCGTCGAGACGTCGCTCGCCATCTTCGGCGGATTCATGGACGTGCGACCGGATCGCGTCGTCATCCTCACCGAGGCGGCCGAGAATGCGGACGAGATCGATGCGACGCGTGCCGAGGCCGCCCGCGCCCGGGCGCGAGAGGTCCTGCAGGCCGGTCCGGTCGGGCTTGACGAGGTCCGGGCGCGAGCGTCGCTCGAGCGCGCGATGGTCCGGTTGCGCGTGAGCGAGCGGCGTCATCGCCGCGTCTAGGCTCGCGCGCCTACCGACGTTCCTCGCCGTCCTCGCGCTCCTCCTGTCCGCCTGCGGCATCGACGCCGCGGAGCTTCCACCGACGCCGCGGCCTTCCGCGAGCGCGTCCGAGGTCGTCGTGGCATCCCCGGCGCCGAGCGATGCCCCGACGTCCGCCGTGGTCAGTCCGACGTACAGCCGGCTGCGGGTGTTCGTCGCGAGCGAGAACACCGAGCAGGTCTGGGTGCTCGAGGCGGCGCCGAAGGACAAGTTCGTCCTCGTCGGGAAGATCCCGGTGGGCAAGCTGCCGCATCAGATGGCCGTCTCGGCCGACGGCAAGTGGGTCGCCGTGAACGACCGGCTCTCCGACCAGACCTCGATCATCGATCCCGTCGCGATGAAGGAGGTCGTGCGCATCAAGGTCGGGAAGCAGCCGCACGGCATCTCGTTCTCGCCGGACTCGAAGATCCTCTACGTGGCCCACGAACGCGACACGTACATCGCCCGCATCGAAGTGGGTACCTGGAAGCTTCTGTCGCCGCTGCTGGTCGGCGTCCCGCAGCACGTCCTGACGATCGGCTCGAAGCGTCCCAATCTCCTCGTCTTCACCGTCACCAACAGCAACGAGCCCGACCACATGCGGGTCTACGACCTCGAGAAGAACACGATCTCGAAATTCAAGGTGCAGGACGTGCACGACGCGTACTACACGCCGGACCAGAGCGAGATCTGGTCATCGTCGTCCGGCTTCATCGACAAGCCATCCGATCGGATGGTCATCTACGACCCCGACACGCTCACCGTGAAGGAGGAGATCCGGCTCGGCGCGAACCATTACCCGTTCCACACGACGAAGGAGAACCAGGACGGCATGTACTTCCTGCCGGACAAGTCGATCATGCTGCTCTCTGACCACAAGGGTCCGTCGCTGCTCTGGATGGACTACCGGAGCCGGAAGATCATCGCGGAGACCAAGGGCCTCGGCAGTCAGCCGTTCCACACCAGCTACGACCCGCTCGGAGAGCGCATCCTCCTCACGACGAACGTCGATGGCATGGTGAACGTCATCGACGTGAACACGAAGCAGGTCGTCCAGAAGATCGCGGTCCCGACGGCCCACGGGATCGCGTCGGTCGGCATTCCCTGAGCTAGCCTGCGCCCGTGCTCATGCGGACCCTCGCGGTCATCTTCAATGCGTTCCCGGTGCGGTGGCAGCGCAGATTCATGACCGCGGCCCATCATCGCTTCCTGGTCGGGGTCACCGGGCTCGGCATCGACCCGCAGGGCCGGGTGCTGCTCGCCCGGCACCGCTTCGGCTCGCCGCAGTGGCGGTTCCTCGGTGGCTTCCTCCATCCGAAGGAGCGCGTCGAGGATGCCCTCGTGCGCGAGATCCGGGAGGAGACCGGCCTGGCCATCGAGGTGGGGCCGATCCTCGAGGTCGTGACCGGTCATCGCTGGGCGCGTGTCGAGGTGGTCTTCGCGTTCCGCGTGACGGGTGGGCGGCAGGCGCTCACCGCTGAGGTCGCGGAGCTGGAGTGGTTCCCTCCTGACGAGCTTCCGTCCGTTCGAATGGACCAGCGCGGCCTGATCGACCGTCATGTGTCGGCCGCGACGAGCTGGGCCAGCCGCACCTAGCACAGCAGGCGGTTCACCTGGTCCGCGAGGCTGTTGCTCTGCGTGATGAGGGCGTTGTAGGACGCGACAGCGGATCGTTCCGCGGCGGCCGCGGCGTTGTACCGATCGATCAGCGCGGTGTACGACGCGAACACATCCGGAGGCATGCCCTTTGGATACCTCGCCTCGAGCGCCTTGATCTGCGCGTTCTGCGTCGCGAGCGACGCATCCATCACCTCGATGGCCGACTTTTGCGACACGAGGCGGTCCCTCGTCGTCGCGAGCTGCGTAAGGAGCGCGTTCTTCGTATCGACGCAGGCGTTCCGGGGCGGCGGTGGGATCGAAGTGAAGCCCATCGTGCGGAGCTCACGGTCGCTGAATCGGTTCGGACAGCTCTCGACGCCGGCCGCGAAGAAGGTGCAGTTCACCGGGTGGTTCATCAAGCCGAACCGGTCGACACCCTGGAGCAATGGATCGGCGGCCGGCTGCGTCCAGTGCCCATCGATCGTCCCGTCGCCTCGGCAGCACCAGATGTGCCCGAGCTCGTGGAGCGCGACAGCGACGAGGTTGTCAGAGGTGAACACGTTCGTCTGGTCGGAGACGTAGAGAAAGATCGCCTGCGAGCCGTCGCGCGCGGTCACGTGCACCGATGTGCCCCGAGCGGGCAGGATGGTGATGACCATGTCGGCTGTGGCGGTCGAGACGAGATCGAGCGTGCTCAGCCCTCTCGTGGCGTTCGCCCATTCGGACACCAGCGAGCCCTTGAGCGCCGCGACGTCGAGATCGCGCGGGGGCACGAGCGCCGCCTCGAGGCGGGCCGTCGTGCCGGGGACCTGCTCGGTGATCGCCGGGACCCGGATGCGCACGCTGAACCGGCTCGCCGCGATCACTGCCGGGATCGGGAAATCGGCTGATGCGGTGCCGGTCCCACAGCTGACCTCGTGCCGACCCGTCCCGCCGGGGAGGTGTGGTGCGGGGTAGGTGAGCGCCAGGCCGCCGCCGGCGTCCGCGGTGCCCTCGACCGACGTTGGCGGGAGGTCGCCGTACTCCGGTGGACCGATGTGGATGCCGACGCTGCAGCGCGTTCCTGCCTGCGTGCGGATCGCGATGCGGCCATAGGTGCTGTCGGTGACGCTGACCTGGATCGGGCTCGCCGCGGCCGAAGGGGCCGGCGGGGTGTTCGTCGGGACGGCGGTGGGTGCTGCGGGACCCGCGGCGGTCCTCGCGCACGCGACGAGCAACAGGCCGATCAAGGCGAGGCGTGAGGTCATTCCGGGGGCCGGTCTCCACCGAGCGCGGCCATGATCTCCTTGATGTGGCTGTAGTGCTCGAACTCATGCTCGAGCAGCCGGCGCATCACTCGCTTCGTCGTCCAGCGGCGGCCCATCACCTCGTGATCGACCCAATCGCCCGATTCCATGACGCTGAAGCGCTGGAACGCGATGCGGTGCGCTGCCTGCAGGGCGCCGAACGGATCGTCGGGCCACTTCTCCAGCTTCGCGAGGTACGCGACGTCCGTTTCCATGATGTGCTCGAGCGCCTCGCGAACGCTCCACATCGACTCGGTCGGCTTCTTCTCCATCTGGTCTGCCGATAGGCCCTTCACCAAGGAGATGAGCGCGGCGCGGGAAGCCTCGAATTGATGGAGGAAGTCCCGGGTCTCGTGCTCTTCGAGCGGGATCTCCTCCCCTGGGAGAAGACCGCTCGCGGGCGCGTCTTCGACCGGCAACGTCTCGGGATCGATGTCCTTCCAGTGTTCGGCCGATACGCCGCGCGCCTCGAGCAGCTCGCGATAGGCTCGGAATGCCTTCCGGGCATTCGCGATCGCCGCGTCGCGCGTTGTGCCTGTGCCGATGCAGCCGGGCAGCGCGGCAACGCTCGCGAGGATGTAATCAGGTCTCGCTTCACGGACGAAGATCTTCATGTCGCTCACCGCCCCATCCACACTTTCTGGCCGCAGTCCGGCCGGAGCGACCGCACCGCGCCGTCGATCGAGACCCGCAGCACCGCCGGACCGCTTTCGATCAGCTCCAGGGTGACCCCCGGCTTCACCCCCTGCGTATCGAGATACTCGAGGAAGCCGGGCTCGTGCTCGAATTGATCGGGGATCCGCTCGACGCGTGCCCGCTCGCCGCGCGCGAGCTTCTCGAGCGGCCGCGTCGGGATCGGCGTCACCCCCGGCATCGGATTCCCGTGCGGGCAGGTCTGCGGATCGCCAAGAACGGTCGCCATCCGCGTCTCCATCTCGGCGGACATCGCGTGCTCGAGGCGCTCGGCCTCTTCGTGGGTCTTCCACCAAGCGAACCCGAGGACCTCGACCAGGAACCGCTCCGCGAGCCGGTGGCGGCGGACGATCGAGTCGGCGTGGGCCTTCCCTGTCTTGGTAAGATGCACTTCTTTATGGTCATCGAGCCGGACCAGGCCTTCGCGCTCGAGCCGGTGGACCATCTCGGAGACCGCGGGCGCCGAGAAG
>JANLWM010000060.1:0-2406 GCA_031364525.1 Chloroflexota bacterium
CATGGCGCTCGGCTGTTCACGCGCATCACCGTGCCCATGGTGTCGCCATCGCTGTTCTTCCTGCTCGTGGTCGACACGATCGGCGTCTTGCAGGCCTTCACGCAGATCCATCTCCTGACCCGCGGCGGTCCGGTCGATGCGACGCGCGCGCTCGTCTACAGCATCTACCTCGACGCGTTCCAGAACTTCCAGTTCGGCTACGCGAGCGCGGAGGCCGTCATCCTGTTCCTGTTGGTGCTCACGCTGACCGTGGTCCAGTTCCGGGTCGTCGAGCGCCGAGTGCACTACCAGTGAGTGAGGAGGGGAGAGGCGACCGCAGTCGCCTCGGACCTACGAACGAACTGAGACCTGCGAAGCAGGTACCAGTGAGTGAGCCACGGACCGCCACCCGCCGGAGTCCATTGCGGCCTGGCCGCATCGTCTCCTACGTGATACTGACGGTCGTCGCGATCGTGGTCGCGTTCCCGCTGTTGCTGGCCCTCTCGTACTCGCTCATGCCCGAGCGTGACATCGTTCAGTTCCCGCCGCCGGTGCTTCCGGCCCACCCGACGCTCGTGAACTACGAGACGGTCCTCAACACGATCCCGATCGGTCGTTATCTCCTCAACAGCCTGCTCGTCTCGACCGCGGTCGTCATCGGCCAGCTCGTGACGGCGAGCCTGGCGGCCTACGCGTTCTCGTTCCTCGTCTTCCGCGGACGCTCGCTGCTGTTCTTCCTGTTCCTGAGCACGCTGATGATCCCGTGGGAGGCCACGATCATCCCGAACTACCTCACCGTCCGGCAGCTGGGGTGGATCGACACGTACCAGGGCCTGGCCGTCCCGTTCATGGCGACGGCCTTCGGCACGTTCCTATTGCGCCAGGGCTTCATGCAGATCCCCCGTGAGCTCTGGGACGCGGCGCGGATCGACGGCGCCAGCTCGTTGCGCTTCCTGCGCAGCATGGTGATACCGCTCTCGCGGCCGGCGCTCGCGACGGTCGGCATTTACGGGTTCCTGTCGACCTACAACCAGTACTTCTGGCCACTCCTCATCACCAACCAGACGCTCATGCGCACCACCCAGGTCGGCGTGGCCCAGCTGCGCTTCGAGGAGTCCGCCCGCTGGGGTGTCATCATGGCGGGTGTCATCATGGTCGCTGTACCGACGCTCGCGCTCCTGATCGCAGGACAGCGGCAGCTCATTCGTGGGCTAACGGCGGGCGCGGTCAAGGGTTGACGCGTTCAAAGATGACGCGTCCAGAAGGCGTGGAGGGAACACATGCGTAGGTTCGCAGCACTCGCACTCATCCTGTCGGTCATCGCGGCCGCATGCGGCGGTTCGTCCGGCGGGGGTGCGTCGACCGATCAGTCGGCGCTCGCGCCGGGGAAGGACGTCAAGCCGGCGGCGAAGATCATCTGGTGGCACGCGATGTCCGGCGTCAATGGCGACGCGCTCAACAAGATCGTCGACAACTTCAACAAGAGCCAGAGCGCGATCAAGGTCGAGACAGTGTTCCAGGGAACATACGACGACCTGCTGTCGAAGCTGAACACCGCGCTTGCATCCAACGCCGCGCCCGCGATCGCGCAGGTCTATGACATCGGTCAGGCCTACATGCGCCAGTCGGGCGAGACGGTACCGATCCAGGCGTTCATCGACCGCGACAAGTTCGTCACCACCGACTTCGAGCCGGCGGTCATCAACTACTACAAGTACCAGGACAAGCTGCAGAGCATGCCCTGGAACGCGTCTTCGTCGATCCTCCTGTACAACAAGGACGCGTTCAAAGCGGCCGGCCTCGACCCCGAGAAGCCGCCGCTCACGTTCAGCGAGGTCACCGACTACGCGAAGAAGCTCACGAAGAAGGACGCGAGCGGCCAGACCACGCAGTACGGCTTCGGCCCGTCGATCTACGGATGGCTGTTCGAGCAGCTCATGGCCACGTCCGGCGCGCTCTACTGCGACCAGGGCAATGGTCGCGACAATCGCGCGACCAAGGTCGTCTGGAATAGTGCCGAGGGCAAGGCCATCCTCGACTGGTGGAAGGCCGGCATCGACGGCGGCTACTTCTACAACCCGGGCATCGACAACGCCGGCGCGACCAACTCGTTCAATGCCGGCAAGAGCGCGATGTACATCGAGAGCTCGGCGTCGCTGCGCGGTTCCATCAACAACGCGAAGTTCCAGGTCGGCACCGGTATCTACCCGCGGCCCGACAGCAAGCCGGCGACCGGCGGCAACATCATCGGTGGCGCCTCGCTCTACATCCTGAAGAGCAGGCCGGCCGAGGAGCAGCAGGCCGCCTGGGAGTTCATCAAGTTCGCGATGAAACCAGCGGTCCAGGCGCAATGGCAGTCCGACACCGGGTACTACCCGATCGTCAAAGCGGCCTACAACGAAGGGCCGAGCAAGGAGTGGTCGACCA
>JANLWM010000096.1:0-7515 GCA_031364525.1 Chloroflexota bacterium
TGCCACATCAACCACCACACGACGAACGACAACCGCGAAGAGGGCGGGGCCGGTGGCCTGACCTTGATCATCGAGGTCAGGTAGGGTCGCCGCCCCGGGAAGGAGGCCGCTGATGCCCGCGAAGAAGAAGCCGACGAAGAAGACCACGAAGAAGCCAGCCAAGAAGATGAAGGGAATGAAGATGTAGAGATGTGACGTCCCCTATCGTCCAGCGGTGACGTGGTTGCGCGTCCACCTGAGGCAGGGCATCTTCGGCGAGAGCCCGCGCGGCGCTGCGCTCACCCTGGCGCTCGGGGTCGTGGCGATCGGCGCCAGCCTCTTCTACGACGTCCTGAATCACGGTCCATCCGTCTTGTTCCTCCGTACACCGATCGACGACCTCATTCCCGTGGTCGGCCCCTTCGCGGTGCCGTACGTGTCGCTCCGGCCATTCATCTACCTGTCGGCGATGCTGTTCCTGCTGTTCCGGGTGCGCATCTACCGGTCCGCCGCGCTCGCGATGACAGTGACCTTATTGGTCAGCTATGCCTTTTACGCCCTGCTGCAGACATACATGGACCGGCCTGTCCTGACGGGGACGGACGTGTTCTCACAGATGATCCGCGAGGTCTACGCGGGCGACCAGCCATACAACGACTTCCCGAGCCTGCACGCGTCGCTCTCCACGATCTTCGCGATCCATTGGTGGCGGGCCGACCGGCGGATCGGGATACCCGTGGCCATCTGGGCCGCCCTCATCGTTGTCTCGACCGTATTCGTGAAACAGCACTACGTCGCCGACATGATCGCGGGCGTGCTGCTGGCGCTCGTCACCTCGAGAGCCGCTCTCGCCCTGATGGCGAGGGGACGGGTCGTTCCCTAGTGGCGGAGAGAGCCGTGCGCACCGTCCGCCGCCGCACGTACCGGGTCGTCACCCTGATGCGCGATCGTGAGCTCGCGAGCGCCGCGGAGTTCGCCCTCACCCACGGGACGTACCTCGTGCGGCATATCCAAAGCGCTGCCGAGCTCCCGGCCACGCTTCGTGACTGGGACCCTGACCTCGCGTTCGTCGACCTTGATGTGGAGCATGGTGCCGCGCTCGATCTCCTCTGCCGCCCGGGGCTGCCGAGGCGAGTGCCGACGATCGCGGTGACCCGGAACGGAGAGCTGCGCGAGAAGATCAGCGCGTTCGACCGGGGCGCGGACGACATCCTGAATGTCCCGTTCCTGCCCGAGGAGCTGGTCGCCCGAGCGCAGGCCATTATTCGGCGCAGCTACTCGGAGGGCATCGACCTGATCGCGGCCGTCCGGCTCGGCGACATCGAAGTGGACATCCTCGCGCGTACGGTCAGCATCGGGGGCCGCCGGGTCGATCTGAGCCCGCTCGAGCACGGACTCTTCTGGATCCTTGCGTCGAACGCCGGCGCGGTCGTGAGCAAGGGTCGGCTCGAAGAGCTGCTCTGGGGCTCGACCCTCGGCACGTCGAGCAACGTGGTCCAGCAATACGTTCGCCGCCTGCGCGCGAAGCTGGGCGATGACGCCAAGCAGAGCCGTTTCATCGAGACCGTCCGTGGTGAGGGCTACCGCTTCAGCCGGACCTAAGCCTCAGCGAGTCCGGCCCGGAGCTTCTCCATGGCAAGCCGCACGCGGCTCTTCACGGTCCCGAGTGGGCTGGCCGTGTGGATCGCGATCTCGCTCTGGCTGAGCCCGCGCCAGAATGCGAGCTCGATGCACTGACGCTGCTCGTCCGGAAGCGTCGCGACCAATGACCGCATCCGCTCCGCGCGCATGCGTTCCGCGACGACGTCCTCGACGGACCGCGGACCGGACACCGACAGCGCCTCGAGACCGAGCTCGCACTCCCGCTCGATCCGCTTGCCGCGGGTGCGGCGCCAATCAATGGCCGCATTGCGCGCTATCGCGAGCAGCCAGGTGCGCACTGCGCCACGGTCGCCCTGATACGACCCGGCAGCCTTCCAGAGGCGATGGAACACGTCCTGGCAGACCTCTTCGGCGGCCTCGGGGCTCGGAAGCATCTGGTGCAGGAGCCCGAACACGACTCGGCCGTGGCGGTCGTATAGCTCCGCCAGCGCGTCGGCGTCGCGTCGGATCATCCGTTCGACGAGCGCGCGGTCATCGGTCCCGGCCGGGGCGAATCCATCGAACGCGACCACTGCCATGTACGCGGCACGTAGCGGATGACGTGCCGGGAGCGCGAAAGATGTACGACCTGTCAGCGAGGGCGGGGGCCTAGATGTAGTCGACCCGCCGGACCTTGAGCGGCCCCTTCGCATAGTTCGGCGGGGTGTCTTCGATCTTTACGTGGTTGTAGCCGTGCGCCGTGACCTCGTGGGTCGTGCGCTGCTCGCTCGCAGCGAGCAGAGATTGCATCGAGGACTGGTCAAGCACCAGGAACCGGACGTCGCAGCCGGCGAAGCGGCACGGGAAACCACCGGACTTCATGCGGTCAATACCCCCCGAGAATTTGCTGGGATGGGACTCCCCTCCGTGGCCGAGATGATACGAGCGAACCGGGCGGGACGCACCCCGTGGATGACCTCCCGACTAGACTGACCGTGGTCTTGGGCGTGAGGAACGCGGCGTTAAGGGGGATCTGAGTTGGATAGGCGCATTCTTGGCGCGCTTGGCGCGCTCGCGATCACGATCGCTGCATGCGGCGGCACGGCAACGACCGGGGCGACGGTCGCGCCGTCAGCGAGCGCTGCTAAGAAGGCCGACATCAAGGTCGGTCTGGTCGTCTCGCTCACCGGCGTGGGCAATGTGTACGGGCCGGTGCAGAAGAATGGGGCCGAGCTTGCCGTCGCGCGCATCAACGCCGCCGGCGGAGCGAACGGGGCGAACCTCGTCCTCGTCACCGACGACGACCAGTCGTCCACCGATGGCGGCGTGACCGCGTTCCGCAAGCAGGTCAGCCAGGACCGCGTCGTCGCGATCCTCGGGCCGACGCTGTCGGGCACGGCGGTCGCGGCGCACCCGGTGGCCCAGAGCGCGCAGACCCCGGTCATCGCGATCTCCAACACGGGTGACGGCATCGTTGGCAAGTGCAGCTACGGGCTTTGCGACTACATCTTCCGTGCATCGCTCGGCGAGTCGACCGCGATCCCGCAGACGGTCAACATCGCCAAGAGCAAGCTGAACGTGAAGAGCGTCGTCCTCATGTACGCGCAGGACGACAAGTTCAGCTCCGATGGCTTCGCGATCTTCAAGAAGAACCTGGAGTCCGCGGGCATCACGATCAAGAAGGAGATCGCGTTCTCGAAGACAGACGTCGATCTCTCTGCCCAGGTCGCTGCCGCGCTTGCCGAAACGCCCGACGCGATCGTCGACAGCTCGCTCGCAGGTCCGGCGATCCTGATCCTCAAAGAGGTCGCCAAGAAGAAGCCCGGTCAGCTCGTGATCGGCGGCAACGGCTTCAACACGCCGGCGATCATCACGTCGGCCGGCGCGGCCGCCGAGGGTGCGGTCTCCGGGGCCGCCTGGTATCTCGCGAATCCGGACCCGGTGAACAAGGACTTCGTCGCGGCATACAAGGCGAAGTACAACAGCGACCCCGACCAGTTCGCCGCTCAGGCGTACTCGGCGATGTACATCCTCCTCGATGCGCTCAAGCGCACGCCGAACGTGACAAGCGTTCTGCACGACAAGCTGCGCGACCAGATCGAGCTCACTACCGGCGTGAAGACGCCACTTGGGGAGTTCTCCTTCAACTCGTCGCACGACGTGAATCAGAAGGTCTACGTCGTCCAGGTCAAAGGTGGCATCTTCACCCAGATCAATTAGGGCGAGCCGACCGCTGTGAGAACGAGGACGGGGCCGAGAGGCCCCGTCCTCTTGATATAACCTCCGCCCGTGGCCGACCAGATCTACAACGCGGTCTTCATCGGCAGCATCTACGCGCTGTTCGCCCTCGGCTTCACCCTGGTCTTCAGCGTCCTCGACATCCTCAACCTCGCCCATCCCGCGCTGTTCACCCTCGGGGCGTTCGTCGCGCTGTTCGCCATGCAGCAGGGCGTACCCGCTGCGCTCGCGGTCGTTGTCGCCTTCCTCGTCTGCGGCGTCGCCGGCGTGCTCCTCGATCGCGTCGCGTTCGCTCCCCTCCGCCGTCGGAACGCGCCGCCGCTCTCCGCGATGATCTCGAGCATCGGCGTGTCACTCATCATCATCCGGCTCATCCAGCTGAAGTACGGTCCAGACCTGCAGGCGTATCCACAGGGCTCCTTGCCGGCCGACGTCATGACGGTCGCCGGGCTGCAGATCGACACGTTGCGAACGGTGATCATCGGGCTCGCGGTGGCGCTCATGGTCGGTCTCACCGTGCTCGTGCGCCGGTCAAGGCTCGGCCGTGAGCTCCGGGCGCTTGCGGAGAACCCGCGCGCCGCGCGGCTGCTCGGGATCGACGTTGATCGCGCGATCGCGGCGACGTTCTTCCTATCGGCCGGCCTCGGCGGCGTCGCCGGCGCGCTCTATGGTTTCGCGACCAACTCGCCGTTCTCGCAGATGGGGCTCAACTTCGAGCTCAAGGCCTTTTCGGTGATGATCGTCGGCGGGATGGGTAGCATCCCCGGCGCCGTGCTGGGGGCGTACCTCCTTAGCTTCGGCGAGGTCGCGAGCCTCACGTTCCTGCCGAGCGAGCTGCGCGACGCGTTCGCCTTTGGGCTCCTCTTCATCGTGCTGCTCGTACGGCCGAGCGGCATCCTCGGCCAACGCGCCGTGGATCGGGTCTAGGTGGAGGACCTCCAGGCATTCTTCGACGCGTACCAGACGACGATCGGATTCATCGGCATCAACGCCATCCTCGCGCTGTCCGTCTGGCTCACGCTGTACACGGGCCAGCTCACGCTCGGCAACGCCGCGTTCATGGGCATCGCGGCCTATGGCTCGGCCCTCCTGACCCTGAAAGCGGGGTTCCCCTTCCCGCTCGCGCTCCTGTGTGGCGCGCTGCTCGCGGCTGCGATCTCGCTGCCCCTGGGCGCCACGGTGTTCCGCCTTCGCGGCGTGTACCTCGCGATCGCGACGCTCGCCTTCGGCGAGGTCGTGCGGGTCGCGATCCTTGCGATCCCGCTGACCGGCCGTGGCCAGGGGCTCGTGGGGATCCCGACCAAGACCGAGCTCTGGCATATCTATGTGTCGCTGCTGGTCATCGCGTACGTTTGCGCGCGGCTCCGCATCTCGTCGGCGGGTCGGGCGTGGTCCGCGATACGCGAGGATGAGGTCGCGGCCGCGAGCCAGGGGATCCCGGTGCAGCGGTACAAGCTCGCGGCGTTCGTGCTCGGCGCGCTCATCGCCGGCTGGGCCGGGGGCATTGCCGCGCATTTCAACTTCGCGATCCAGCCCGACGAATACGGATTCGCCCGCGCCGTCCAGATCCTCGTGTTCGCGATCGTCGGCGGCATCCCCAACGTGTTCGGACCGATCATGGGCGCGATCGTCCTCACCGGGCTCCCTGCGGTCCTCCAGCCGCTGCAGGAGTACCGCGACATCCTTCAGGGAACGATCCTCGTGATCGTGATCGTCTACGCGCCCCGGGGGCTGGCCACCCTACTCGATGTTCGCCGCGCGGCCCGCTTGCGCAATGTGGGAGCGCAGGATGTTGCGTGAGATCCCTGAGCGCCCTGCGATCCTGGCGCTCAGCGGGCTGACGAAGCGGTTCGGTGGCGTCATCGCCGTGAACGCCGTCGACCTGGCGGTCGCCCAGGGCCAGGTCTTCGGTCTGATCGGGCCGAACGGCGCCGGCAAGACGACGCTCATCAACCTGATCTCCGGGAACTTCCGCGCCGACGGAGGCGCGATCCGCTTCGGTGGCACCGACGTGACCCGCATGCGTCCGCACGAGCTCGCACGGCGAGGCATCGCCCGTACCTTTCAGGCGATCCGGCTGTTCAAGGGGCTGACGGTGCTGGAAAACGTGCTCGTTGGCCGATACGTTCGCAGCCGGCCCGACGTGCTCGCGAGCCTCGTGCCGTTCCGGGCCGTCGGGTCGATCGAGCGTGAGGCCTCGCGCGCGATCCTCGACCGCTTCGGCCTCGGTGCCCGGGCCGGCGCGCTCGCGGCCGAGCTCTCGTATGGGGATCAGCGACGCCTGGAGATCGCCCGAGCGCTCGCGTCGGAGCCGCGGCTCCTCATCCTCGACGAGCCGGCGGCCGGTATGAATCCGACGGAGTCCGCGGCGCTCAGCGGGATGCTGAGGCAGCTCGCCGACGCCGGCCTCACGATCATCCTGATCGAGCACGACGTGCGCCTGGTCATGGGCGCCTGCGAGCGGGTCGCGGTCCTCAACTTCGGACGCAAGATCGCGGAAGGCAGCCCGGCCGACATCCAGGCGGACCCTGGGGTGCGCGAGGCCTACCTCGGAAGCGGCGACGATGCCTGACCCGATGCTCGTGGTCCGGGACCTCGTCGTGCGGTACGGCTCTATCGAGGCCGTGCACGGCATCGACTTCGAGGTGGGTCAGGGAGAGGTCGTCGCGCTCATTGGCGCGAACGGGGCAGGGAAGACGAGCACCCTCGCTGCGATCTCCGGACTCATCCGGCCGGCGCGCGGGTCGATCCGGCTCGGCGGCCGCGAGCTCGCCGGCACCGCGCCGCATGAGATCTTCGGCGCCGGGCTCGTGCAGGTGCCCGAAGGTCGCGAGATCCTCGCGCGCATGTCGGTGCACGAGAATCTGCAGCTCTCCGGCGCGGCAGATGTCGGACCGATGTACGAGCGCTTCCCGATCCTCGCTGAACGTCGAGGACTTCCGGCGGGGAACCTCTCCGGTGGCGAGCAGCAGCTGCTCGCGATCGCCCGGGCGTTGCTCGCCAAGCCCCGCGTGCTCCTGCTGGACGAGCCCTCACTTGGGCTCGCCCCGAAGATGGTGGCGACCGTGTTCGCCGTCCTTGCGGAGCTCAAGCTGGCCGGCACGACGATGCTTCTGGTCGAGCAGAACGCCCTGCGCGCGCTCCGGCTGGCCGATCGGGGCTATGTCCTCGAGCTCGGCCGGATCGGTCTGAGCGGCACCGGAGAGGCGCTGTTACACGATCCCGGCGTCGGCCGGTCATACCTCGGCGCCTGACCCGCCGTCGTCGCGAGGGCACAGCGCGGTCGCAATCGGGTCGCGGACCGTGGATTTCGCCTAGTACTTCCGTACGCTTTTGCCTGTGGGGAACACGGCTCGTCTGGGTTCGCGCCGTCTAGCCCTGGCCGCCGTGATCGTCGCGGTGCTGCTTGTCGTGCCCGCGGTCCTCATCGTCACCGGCGGCCGGTCCGCCGCCTCGTCTTCGACGGTCACGCTCCTTGCCGGCTCGGCTTCGGTCGCCCGAGGCGGCGGCGCGTTCCGTCCGGCTGTCGATGGCGAATTGGTGACCGCCGGCGACCGGGTCCAGACGGCCGCGGCCAGCCACGCGGTCATCACCTTCTTCGATGGTTCGACCCTTGAGCTGGAGCCCGACACCACGGTGACCGTCGAGGAGCTCTAGTCAGCCAACGACGGAGCGATCGCGATCCGGATCAGTCAGTCGATAGGTCGGACCTGGTCG
>JANLWM010000168.1:0-13091 GCA_031364525.1 Chloroflexota bacterium
TCCTCGAGCTGCCACGCCGGCGAGATGGTCCCGCGGTCGCCTTCGCTGTCGCCGAACCCCCGGTAGTCGAAGATGAGCACCGCGAAGCCCGCCGCGGTGAAGGCCTCGTGGTACGGCTGGTACAGCTTGGCATCGGCGAGACCGAGCCAGCCAGGACCCTGGACGATGAACGGCAGGCGCGCACGGTCCGGCGCATCCGGCCGATGGAGGAAGCCGCTGAGGCGGGCGCCCTCGCTGTAGAAGCCGACCCGCTCCGTCTTCATGCCGACCCTTCCCGTTCGAGGACCCCGACGAGGTCCGCGCACGCGCGACGCAAGTGTTCGCTGTGGACCCGGGCGGCACGCTCGGCGTCCTTGACCCGGATGCACTCCCGGAGCTCGGCGTGATCATGGAGCGCCCGCTCGCTGTTCTTCATCACGTGGTACCGCTGCACATCGTCCCGGAGACGGAGGATGAATGCCTGGGTCCGCGGGCGGTCGGCGTAGGCATACAGCTCGCTGTAGAACGCGCGGCGTGACCGGCGCCCCTGCGCAGGCTCGTCTACCCGGGCGTCCATCTGCTCGGACATGTCGACGATGCGCATGATGTCCGCTGGCGCGAGCGCCGCCACCGCGCGGCGCATGAGGTCGGGCTCGAGCGAGATCCGGATGTCGTAGACCTCGATCACGTCGGTGCGGCTCAGCGAAGCGACCTCGGCCCCGCGCCGCGGCCCGATCCGCACGAGCCCCTCGGCCTCGAGCCGCCGGAGGGCATCGCGGAGCGGAATGCGGCTGACCCGGAGCTGGTCGGCGAGCTGCTCCTGCAGCAGACGCTCGCCGGGCCGGAGCTCGCCGGACAGGATCGCGTCGCGCAGCGCCGTCGTGACGACCTCTTCGATGCTGTGCACGTCGGGCCGATCGAGCGCGGTGAGGGCGCCGATCGCAGCGGTCGCACGGGAAGCGTCGGCGGTCTGATGCGACATTCCTTCGCGCTCCCGTCCTCTGGTCGCCGCTCGGCGCACGCGCACCGGCTCGAGGTAAAAGGTATTCGGTATACAGAACCGGGTCAAAGCGGGATACCATCGGTCCACCCCACGCGTGCACGGAGGATGGATGAGCGACTTCTATCGCGCCTGGCTCGATGCGAGCACGACGCTCGAGGCCAGGATGACCGCGCCGCCGGTCGTCGCCCGCGGCAGCAAGCTCGACTGGATCGAGACGCCGCAGGACTTCAAGGTCGCGATGCTCATCGGCGAGGCGAGCGGCTTCCCGACCCAGGGGACCGCGCTGCTGACGGCGGAGATCCCCGCCGGCTCGCGAACGGGGAAACACATGCACGGGGAAGAGGCGATCCACATCACGTCGGGCACGGGATTCAGCGTCATCGACGGGGCGCGCTACGACTGGAAGCCGGGCACGACCCTGCACATCCCGTATCGGGCCGAGCACCAGCACGTGAACACGGGCAACGAGCCTGCGACCTATATCTCCGCCGTGACCCAGGACCTGGATTTCAGCGTGAAGCTCGGACGGCTCGAGCAGCTCGAAGAGAAGGGTGCCGATCGCGGCGACCTCGCGACGCGACACCCCGCCCAGACGTCGCAGCTCGCGGCCGATGGTCGGCGGATCGCGCTGCACCTCGAGGACGCGATCGACGAAAAGGCCCGCCGGCTCTCAGGCCACGCGCATCCCAAGGGCGAGAGCAAGGGCGCCCACCGCCACGCGGGGATCTGGATCCTGATGGGCGGCAGTGAGAGCCCCAGCGACGAGACGAACGGCTTCCGCGCGAAGGCCGTCTCGATGACGAACATCTTCGAAGAGGCGCCGCATTCCGGAAGCCACCGGCATGCGCACACCGAGGCGATGTTGTACGTCCTCGAAGGCAAGGGCTACTCGGAGATCGACGGCCAGCGCTACGACTGGGAGCAGGGGGACGCCGTCCACGTGCCGCCGCGGATGACCGTGCACGAGCACTTCAACGGATCCGACGCGCGCACCCGGACGCTCCGCATCGAATTCGGGGTCCGCTTCTTCTACGAGGCGCTCTGGACCGGGTACGAGAAGGTCATCGACAAGGAAAAGCTCGAGAGCGCGATGCTCGCGTAGCCGTTCCGTCCCCCACAAATGATACAAACCACGTGAGATTGTCTACAGTGTTCCCGGGTGAGTGAGCGGGCGGCGACCTATCGGACCATTCACGCGCGCGTTCGCCATCGGCGGAGTCCGCTCTCGCGGTGGTATCGCCGCAATGAGCGCACCGTGCTCGGCATCGCGGGCGTCGTCTCCTTCTTCTTGTTCTGGCAGGTGGGCGCGATGACCGGCGTGATCGACCCGTTCTTCTTCAGCTCGCCGGTCGACGTGGTGAAGGCAGGTGCCGAGGAGGTCGTGCTCCCGCGCTTCTGGAATGACGTGAAGGTCAGCGCGATCGAGCTGACGCTCGGGACGGTCGCGGCTTTCGTGCTCGCCGTGCCGCTCGGGATCGCCATCGGCTGGTGGCGCCGGGTCTCGTACACCTTCGATCCCTGGCTCAACTTCTTCAATGCGCTCCCACGTATCGCGCTCATCCCTCTGGTCGTCCTGTGGGTCGGCCTCGGGATCGAGATGAAGACCGTCATCGTGTTCCTCGGTGGCTTCTTCTCGATCATCGTCCCGACCGTCCAGGGCGTTCGCACGGTCGACCGGGCACTGCTCGATGTCGCGCGCAGCTTCAAGGCGTCGACCGTCAGGACCTTCACGTCACTCGTCATCCCGGCGACGGTCCCGTTCATCATCACGGGGGTCCGCATCGCGATCGGTCGCGTGCTCATCGGCGTGATCCTCGCCGAGCTGTACGCCCAGACCGACGGGCTCGGCGTCATGATCGACAAGGCCGCCGATGCGTTGCGGAGCGACCGGCTGCTCTTCGGCGTGCTGCTCTTCACCCTGGCCGGGATCGTCTCGACCGAGGCGGTCGGGTATCTGGAGCGCTACTTCCAACGCTGGCGTCCGTCGTATGAAGTCGAGGAGGGGCTGTGACCACCGAGCTTGCTCTCAGTGCGCGTGGCGTCCACATGGAATATCGCGACCGATCGCAGGCGTCGTTGGTCGCGATCGACAACGTAGACCTCGACGTGAAGGACGGCGAGTTCGTCAGCCTGCTCGGGCCGAGCGGGTGCGGCAAGTCGACGTTCCTCAAGATCGTGAACGGGCTGCTCAAGGCGACCGCCGGCGAGATCAAGCTGCGCAGCGTGAAGGCAGGCCGCGAGGACGCGATGGTCTTCCAGGACTCCGCCCTGTTCCCGTGGTACTCGGTCCTGGACAACGTCGCGTATGGCCTGGTGTGCGCAGGCGTCTCGCGGAAAGAGGCCCGCAAGCGCGCTGAACCGATGATCGACCTGGTCGGGCTGCAGGGATTCGGAGGCAAGTATCCGTACCAGCTCTCCGGTGGCATGCAGCAGCGCGCCAACCTCGCGCGCGCGCTCACCGTCGATGCGGCGATCCTGCTCATGGATGAGCCGTTCGCGGCGCTCGATGCCCAGACGCGCGAGGTCATGCAGTCCGAGCTCCTTCGGATCTGGAACGCCGCCAAGAAGACCGTCGTCTTCGTGACCCATCAGATCGATGAGGCCGTGTACCTCAGCGATCGCGTGATCGTCATGGCCGCCCGGCCGGGCCGGATCCTCGCCGACATCACGATCGACCTTCCCCGGCCGCGGCAGCTCGACGTCAAGCGGACGCCCGAGTTCGCAACGTACGAGGCCGACATCTGGGCGCTCATCGCCAGCCAGCAGCAGCAGCGGGTGCCGGCACCGGTCCAGGCCGTCAGGCCGGTCGTCGTCTAGGTGACCGCTCGCGTCGGCCGGCTCTCGCTCCTCGACCGACCGCAGCTCCGGCGGATCGCCGCCTTCGGATCGGCCAACGAGCGCGTGCTCTTCGGCGTCGTCGGCTTCGTGGGGATCAGTGTCCTGTGGGAGGTCGCGAGCAATACCGGCCTGTTCCGGAAATCGCTCCTGAGCTCGCCGACGCTCATCTGGAAGGCGGCGGTCACGGACTTCGGGAATGCGACGATCTGGCCGCACATCACGACGAGCCTGACCGAGTTCAGCTTCGGGTTCGCTCTGGCCCTCATCATCGGGATCCCGCTCGGCCTCGCCATCGGTATGTTCCGGCGGGTCGACTACTTCGTCAGCGTGCTGCTTTCCGGCATCTACGCGACACCGAAGGTCGCCCTTGTCCCGCTCATCATCCTCGTCGCCGGCATCGGCCTCGAGGCCAAGCTCATCGTCGTCTTCCTGCTGACGATCTTCGCCGTCGTCGTCAGCACCGTGGCCGGCGTCCATTCGGTGTCGGAGAAGCACCTCGACATCACGCGCAGCTTCGGCGCCTCACGCTGGCTGATGTTCCGCTCGGTCGTGCTGCCGAGCACGTTCCCATACATCCTCACCGGCGTTCGCATCGGCGCCGGCCGGGCGCTCGTCGGCGTCGTGACGGCCGAGTTCCTGGCCGCGAACGAGGGCATCGGCTACTACATCAGCCTCTTCGGCACGTTCCTCGACACGTCGCGGGTCATGCTGGGCATCGTGCTGCTCGGAACGTTCGGCGTCGCGCTCGGCGAGGTGCTCCGGTTCATCGAGCGGCGCTTCGAGATCTGGCGCCCCGACGTTCGTTAGTTGAAGGCGCTTCCGCCGTCCACGAGCATGACCTGGCCGGTCATGAAGGCGCTGTCGTCGGACATGAGGAACGCGATCGTGCCAACGAGATCGGCCGGCTTCTCCACTCGGGGTAGGCAACGGACCTTCACCGGCGCCTCGCGCATGGCGATGGTCTCGGCGTCCGGCTCCTCTTCGCTGAGCGTGCTCCCCGGGCAGACGGTGTTCACCCGGATCCAGTAGGGCCCGAGCTCCTTCGCCAGGGTCCGGCCGAATCCGACCAGCGCGCTCTTGGCGGCGACGTAATGGGCGCGGGTCGGAACGCCGCGGTAGACCGTGCTCGAGGCGATGTTCACGATGCTGCCGCCGCCGGCGGCCTTGAGGTGGGGGAGGACGGCCTTGCAGCCGTACCAGGCGGCCTTCGTGTTCAGCCGGAACGACTCGTCCCATTCGGCGTCGGGGATGTCTTCGAAGTTGCAGCGCGTGATCGGGATGACGTTCAGCATGCCGGCGTTGTTGACGATGCCGTTGACCCCTCCGAACTCCGTCGCCGTCCGGTCGGCCGCGCCCTTGAATGCGGCAAAGTCGCGCACGTCCGTCTCGATCGCGATCGCCTTCCCGCCCGCCGAGCGGATGCTGGCGGCGACCTCTTCGTTGCGCTTGGCGTCGATGTCGAGAAGCGCGACGTTCGCGCCCTCGGACGCGAGCTTCTCGCTGTAGGCCCGCCCGATCCCGTGTGCGGCGCCGCTGACGATGATTGTCTTTCCGCTCAGTCGCATTTGGGACCTTCCTTCATCTTGCCCGCTGCCGCCGTGCGGCGCGGTCGGTCACGGTGTCCGCGGAGGCCTTCGTCGGACGTTGGCTCGCTGACGCGTCCCGCAGGTAGCGCCGGATCAAGATGGCGACGCGGCGATAGTGACTCGCCAGCAGCGCTGCCGCACCCTCAGCGTCGCCCGCCCTGATCGCCTCGAGGAATCGCTCGTGGTGCTCGGGGGCGTGCTGGAGCGTCGGCCAGCGCAACGATCGCGCGATCTCCTGCCTGAGCCGTGAGATCTGCGCCTCGAGTCGTGGACGACCCGTGATCGAATAGAGCCGGCTGTAGAACTTCTCACGCGCAGCGAGCTGGTCGTCGCCCGACGGGGCGGCGACCATTCGCGCGTACAGCTCCTCGAGGATCTGCAGATCTTCATCCGTGAGGAGTGGGACCGCGAGCCGCACGGCGTGGCTCTCGAGGAGGATGCGGAGGTCGTAGACCTCCTCGATGTCGTCGGCGTCCAGCTCGGTCACGGTGAATCCGCGCCGCGGCATCGATGTCACGAGGCCCTCGTATTCGAGCGCGCGAAGGGCTTCGCGCACCGGGATCCGGCTGGTCCCGAAGAGCTCCGCGAGCTTCTCCTGGCGGAGCCGGGTGCCCGGCGGGAGCGCCGCGGTCAGGATCGCCTCGCGCATCGAGCAAAGGACCAGGTCCTGCGCGGTCAGTTCACGTGCCGTATTCACCGCGATGATGCGATCGAGCTTGGTCTTCCGGGATTCGGCGGTCGCCTGGCCGATCGGCGTGATCTTGTCGCTCATGACCGGACCCTCCCGTCCCCGTCGTCCATTAGAAGGAGTGATCGTGGGGACGCGGCTAGATTGTATTCAAGAACGGTGAGATGGCAGACGAGATGACGACCGGTCGGACCATGACCGCGCGGCTCGGAGCGTTCGGTCACCGCGCGTTCGCGGTCTATTGGGCCGGCGGGATGTTGTCCAACATCGGCACGTGGGTCCAGAACGTCGCCGGCTCGGTCTACATCTACGACCTGACCCACTCGGCGTTCGCCGTCGGGCTCCTCAACTTCGCGACATTCGTCCCGATCCTCCTCTTCTCCGTGACCGGCGGCGTCCTGTCCGACCGCTTCGACCGCCGGGCGATCGTGATCGCGAGCCAGATGATCTCGCTCCTCATTGCGTCCGCCCTCGCCGTGGCGGTCGCCACCGGTGTCGCGACCGAGCTGCATGTCATAGCAGCCGCATTCGCACTCCAGACCTCGTGGAGCATCGCCAAGCCGTCGATGATCGCCATCCTTCCGGCGCTCGTGCCGCGCGCGCAGCTGGCGGAGGCGGTGGGACTCAACACCCTGCAATTCATCACGGGCCAGATCGGCGGGCCGATCCTCACCACGATCGTGCTCGCGACGGGTGGGTATGCGTGGGCCTTCGCCATCAACGCGGCGACGTTCGTCGGACCGATCCTCGCGATGGTCTATCTCTATCGCCGGGCGCTCGGCCGCGGCGCGTCACGCGAGGCTGCGCGCGCGGGCACGGCCGTCGCCCGCCTCGGTCTCGCGGCATACGTTCGGGCGCAGCCGTGGGTGGTATCCGCGCTGCTCGCGGTCATTTCGACGAGCGCGATGCTCGAGATCGTGCGGACGACGGCGCCGGTGCTCGTCGCGCAGCGCCTTGGCCTCCCGAGCACGGATACCGGTCTTGTGATCGCCGCGCAGAGCGCCGGGTCGGCGCTGGGGCTGATCGCGTTCATCCCGCTCCGTCGTTGGGACATCTCCCGGAGGATGCCGGCGATCGGCCTCCTGGTGCAGGGCGCAGGTCTCGCGATCACGAGCGTCGCGACGACCGTGCCCGTCGCCGTCGCCGGCGTCGCCGCGATCGGCTTGGGGTTCTCCTTCTGCTTCCCGATCGTGACCGGCGCCTTGCAGACCGAGGTGCCCGACGCGATCCGCGGCCGGCTGATGTCGGTGCACCAGATGGCTCACCTCGGGAACCGGCCCTTCGCGGCCCTCGCGGCGGGCGCGATCGCCGCGACGTTCGGCCTGTCCGCAACGTTCATCGCGGGCCTCGCGCTCGTACCGCTCGGGCTCTTCTCGGTGCGCGCCCTGTGGCGGGGCCTCGCGGTGCACTCCGACTCCGAGCCCGCGGTGGCGGGAGCCATCTCATGACCGGCCGCGTCAGCGTCGACCCGGAGCTCTGCATCGGCTCCGGCGACTGCGTCCGACTGCTGCCGGACGCGTTCATGATCGACGAGTCGCTCGGAGTCGCGGTCACGCTGCCGCCTGCGGCGGTCGCCGACCGCGCGCTGCTCCTCCGGGCGCGCCGTAGCTGTCCGACGCAAGCCATCGACGTGACCGACGAGAGCGGGGATCAGGTTCGGGATGAAGGGACCGACCGGTGAGCGAGACCGGGGTGCTCACCACCTATACGGCGACCATCGTCTTCGACCGCTACGAGGACATCCGCGCGGCCCTGTTCGACGCGGAGCTCTCTCGAACGTTCGACAAGCGCTCCTATGAGGACGGCAACATCCGAAGCGGGATCGTGAGCGTCGCCCACGGGTCCACGCACCGTGCGCGTCGCCGGATCGAGAACACGCAGTTCCGCGCCGACGTCCTTCGGCTCTACGAGCGCGAGCTGTTCCCCCGGGTGATGGATGAGCTCCTCGACGTCCTTCTCGACGCGGATGAGGTCGACCTTTTCCCGATCGGCGAGCTGCTCAGCGTCGTGCTGGCGGCCCGGCGCGCCGGCATCGACCACGACGCCGGAGCCGTGGATCAGCTGCGGACCCTCGTTCGTCACGTGGACGCGTTCTCGCAGGGGAGCGCCATCCTCGACGCGAAGGACCCCGATGCCGTGCGCGCGCTGGTTCGCGCGTCATACGAGGAGTTCGAACGGGAGTTCGTGCGTCCGTCGTGGGCCCGCCGCGCCGCGCTCCTGACACGCGATGCGAGCGGCGAGCCTAACGATGACGAGCTGCCACAGGACATCCTCACCGTCCTGCTGCGTCATCGTTCGGGGCCGGCCTTGGATCTCGGAGACGATGGGCGCATCGTGCGCGAGGTCGCGACGTACCTGCAGGGTGGCACGCACACGAGCGCACAGACCCTCGTGAACGCAGTGGATCTCATGTTCGGGTCGCCCGATGCGATCGCGCAGCTGGAGCGGGCGGCCGCCGACACGCTCTTCGCGCAGCGGGCGGTCCAGGAGACCCTTCGGCTGCGACCCACGACACCCAAGATGAAGCGGCGCGCGGAGCAGGACACGCTCGTCGCCGGAACGGCTGTCCCGAAAGATGCGCTCGTCGTCCTCGATGTGGTCTCCGCCAACCGCGATCCACGGCTCTTCGGCGAGCGACCGGGGGAGTTCGATCCGGACCGCGCCGTCGACGCCGGCGTCAATCGCTGGGGTCTCTCCTTCGGCGCCGGGCCACATCAGTGCCCGGGCCGATCCGTGGGGGGCGGCTTTCCGGTCCCGGGCACGTTCCAGGTCGACGACGACCACGTCTATGGTCTGGTCGCCCTCGAGCTCCAGGCCGTCGCGCGGCGAGGGGTCCGTCCCGATCCGACGCGGTCACCCGAGCGCGACACCCGCACCGAGCGTTTCACGCGCTGGTCGCACTATCCGGTGCGCTTCGAGCGCCGCCGCCCAACGGGCGGGGAGTAGCAGCCGACCCCATCTGCTACGCTTTCCCGATGCGCCAACCCCTCCCTACAGGGGGGGGTGTGCACAGAGGAGGGCCATGAAGACCGATAAGGCCGAGCTCGACTCCCGGCTCGCGACCATCGAGGGACACATCAAGGGCATCCGCAAGATGGTCCAGGACGATACGTACTGCGTCGATGTCCTCAAGCAGACCTTCGCCGTCGGGCGCGCGCTGCAGAAGTTCGAGGCCGAGATGCTGCGCGGCCACCTGTCGACGTGCGTGCCCACCGGATTCAAGCAGGGCCGCAATGACGCGATGATCGCGGAGCTCGGCGAGCTCTTCACGCTGGCCCGCAAGTGACCGTGATCGAAGCATCTCCGAAGCGCGAGCTCGCGCTCACCGGCATGACCTGCGCGTCCTGCGTGCGCTCGGTGGAGGTCGCGCTCGCGAGCGTCCCCGGCGTCGAATCAGCCGAGGTGAATCTCGCGAACGAGCGCGCCACCGTCCGGCTCCGTGCTTCGGGCGCCTCGGGCGCCGAGCTCGGTGCCCTCGTCCATGCGGTGGAGCGTGCCGGCTACGGCGCACTCGTGATCCCCGAGGGTGACGCCGCGCGCGCGGCAGCCGTCGAGGACGAGCGCGCGCTCCGGCTGCGCTACGTCGACTCCCTGCGCCGCCGGCTGATCGTCGCGGGGGTCCTCGCCGCTGCGGCGGTCGTGCTCTCGATGGCCGCGCACCTCATCCCGGAGCTCGAGCACGCCGACTGGCGCGTATACACGCTGTTCCTGCTGGCGACCCCGGTGCAGCTGTGGGCCGGTGCGACCTTCTACCGCGCCGCGTGGAGCGCCGCACGTCACGGCACGACCAACATGAACACGCTCATCGCGGTGGGCACGACGGCGGCATACGGGCTCTCGGTGGCCGCGACGTTCCTGCCCAATGTCTTCTACGCGAATGGCCTCGAGCCCCACGCGAATCTCTACTACGAGACCTCGAGCGCGATCATCGCGCTCGTGCTCGCGGGCCGGTTCATGGAGGCGCGCGCGCGCGCCCACACCGGTGACTCGATCCGCGCCCTGCTGGCCCTCGGTGCGAAGACCGCGCGCGTCCGCCGCGC
This sequence comes from Chloroflexota bacterium, assembly GCA_031364525.1. Taxonomy (GTDB): domain Bacteria; phylum Chloroflexota; class Limnocylindria; order P2-11E; family P2-11E; genus UBA4735. Next base: position 10,135 of record JANLWM010000168.1, read on the forward strand.
TGGGGGAGTCGAGGAGGACGTCCCCATCGACCAGCTGCAGGTCGGTGATGTCGTGCTCGTCCGACCCGGCGAGACGATCGCCGCCGACGGGCTGGTGCTCGCGGGCTCGTCAGCGGTCGATGAATCGATGCTGACGGGCGAGTCGCTCCCGGTCGAGAAGGCCGCGGGTGACGACGTCACGGGCGGCACGCTCAACACCACCGGCGCGCTGCGCCTCCGCGTGATGCGCATCGGAGCGGATACGACGCTCGCCCAGATCGTGCGGCTGGTGGAGGACGCGCAGGGCTCGAAGGCGCCCATCCAGCGGCTCGTTGACCAGGTCGCAGCGGTCTTCGTTCCCATCGTCTTCGTGATCGCCGGCCTCGCCTTCGCCGCGTGGATGCTGTTCGGCCCGGCACCGGTCCTGACCCACGCGCTTACCGCATTCGTGGCGGTCCTCATCATCGCGTGCCCATGCGCACTCGGGCTGGCAACACCCACCGCGATCATGGTCGGCACCGGGCGTGGGGCGTCCCGCGGGATCCTCATCAAGAGCGCGCAGGCGCTCGAGGCGGCGCGGAGCATCGATACGGTCGCCTTCGACAAGACCGGGACGTTGACGATCGGGCGGCCACAGGTCACCGATCTCCTGAGCTGCGCCGATGTCGGCGAGGACGAGGCCCTTCGTCTCATCGCGAGCGCCGAGCTCCGGTCCGAACATCCGCTCGCGGGGGCGGTCCTCGAGGCGGCGCGGGCCAAGGGCCTCGTCCCCGCGGAGCCCGAGAGCTTCGAGTCGTTTCCGGGGCAGGGGGTCCACGCCGTCGTGGAGGGCCATGACATCTACGTCGGGAACCGGACGTTCGCCGCCGCGCACGGTTTCGCCGAGCTGGGTGACGGGCTGCTCGCGCATCACGAGACCGCGGGCAAGACCCCGTTGATCGCGACGATCGACGGGCAGCCTTTGGCGATCCTCGCCCTGGCGGATGTTCCCCGTTCGGCCGCAGCGGATGCGATCCGCGAGCTGAAGGCCATGGGTCTGCGCACGCTCATGGTGTCGGGCGACACGCGTCGGACCGCCGAGGCCATCGCCCGCGCGCTCGGGATCGATGAGGTGAGGGCAGAGGTCCGGCCCGACGGAAAGGCCGCGATCGTCGAAGAGCTGCAACGAGGCGGGCATAAGGTCGCGATGGTCGGCGACGGCGTCAATGACGCGCCGGCGCTCGCACAGGCCGACCTCGGCATCGCGATCGGAAGCGGCACCGATGTCGCGATCGCGTCCGCCCAGATCGTGCTCGTCGGCGGCGACCCGCGCGGCGTTCCCCGCGCCCTCCGCCTTTCGCGCAAGACCGTCGGGACGATCCGCACGAATCTCTTCTGGGCGTTCTTCTACAACGTCGCGCTCATCCCGCTCGCGGCCGGCGCGCTCTTCCCCTCGCTCGGCATCTTGCTGTCGCCGATCTTCGCGGCGGGGGCGATGGCGATCTCTTCGGTTACCGTCGTGACGAACTCGCTGCGCCTACGGGGCGCGACGATCGACCGCTGAAAATCGAAAAGGGACAGGTGCTGTGATGGCTGCAACGATGATCGACCCGGTGTGCGACATGATCGTGGACGTCGCGGAAGCTCGTGACGCAGGGCTGACCATGGAGATGGGGGACCGCGAGTACGCGTTCTGCGGGCAGGGCTGCCTGCTGAAGTTCGCGAAGGCGCCGCAGTCGTATATCCCGAAGGTGGACGCATGGCTGGCGGCGCAGAGCTGAACGACCAGCCGACCCGTGCTGACGCGCGACCATCGGTCGTGCGGGTCGCCGCGCGCGGCGAAGAGTTCAAGATCGTGCAGCTCGTCGGCAATCTCTTCGTCTGCTCACGGGCCAACGGGAACTGTTGCTGCGGCTGGGTCGAGAAGGGTCGGATGCCGTTCGACAACTCGCTCTGGTCCGACGAGTGGGAGCGGCGCAGGATCCGTGGCCGGCTGCACCTCACGTTCAGCGGCTGCCTCGGCCCGTGCGCGGTCGGCAACAACGCGCTGCTCCAGATCTGGGATCGCTCGATCTGGTTCAAGGACCTGAACTCGCCCGAGCTGGCGCCTGCGGTGTTCGACTACGCCGAGGCCATGCTCGCCGCGGGCGTGGTGCTCCCGGTGCCGGAGGCGCTCGACCGGCACGTCTACGAGCGCTACCTGACCCCATCCGATACGGCGCCGGCGATGACCTTCGGGGCCGTGGCCGCCGAGGACACGATCGAGGGCCTCGATCCGGTGTGCCTGATGGATGTGGACATCGCGACGGCCACGAATACGACGGAGTACGGCGGGCGCACGATCGCCTTCTGCGCCTCGTCGTGCAAGAAGCTGTTCCTCGCTGACCCTGCCGGCTACCTCGGTCCAGCTGCAGGAGGCACGTCCGGGCGGGCCACGTGAGCTAGTGGGCTGCGGTCCACTCCCTGATGATCTCGACCGTCCGCTCGGGACGCTGCCAGAAGTAGCCGTGAGCCGCGTCCTCGATGACTCGCAGCGTGGCGTTCGGCAGGTGCTCCATCAGGAACGCCGATTGTTCCCAGTGCGAGCCGGTGCCCATCACCTGGGTGTCGCGATCGCCGATCAGAACGAGCGTCGGCATCAAGATCTCGCCCAGGCGGTCCGCGGTCTGGTGCTCCTGGCGCGCGACGATGTGCCGGAGATAGCTCTCGACGTCGGGCCGGTCGCTCCAATACGCGTCAACAAGCCACCGGACCACCTCCGGATGCGCCCCGGCGAACTCGGGTGTGAAGAATGTCGCCTCGATGTGCTCGCGCATGTAGGCCTCGTAGCCCTCCTCGATGAGCTCCTTTGCCGCGCGCAGCGGGATGCCGCGCGTCACCGGGCGGTCGTCGCGGTACTGCCCTGGACCGGTCGCGGCCAGGATCAGGCTTCGGATGCGCTCGGGCCGGTCAAGCGCCATCCACTGCGCGACCCGGCCGCCCATCGAATGGCCGAGGAC
>JANLWM010000171.1:0-9531 GCA_031364525.1 Chloroflexota bacterium
CACGCCGGCGTGGGCTCGCGGCACGCTGGTGTCCTCTGGTGCGGGCTGTTCGGTCAGTTGACGTTGCTCTTGTCGAGCACCGTCAATTTCTGATGGATCTCTGACGGGACCGCCTTGCCCTCAAGGATGTCCTGGACGAGAGGGACCAGGTAGTCGGGGTACTTGCCCCAACCGAAGTCGACGGAGCCGAGATACGGACCGCCGCCCTTGATGGTGGTGATGGCGTCAGTGCCACCGCCGGCGCCGACGACCACGCCATCCTGGGCTCGGTTCGCGCCCTTGAACGCGTTGGCAACGCCGAATGCGTAGATGTCCGAGATCGTGCAGACCAGCACATTCTTGTCGTTCGGATGTGCCGTCAGCCAGTCGGTCATCTTCGTCTGGGCATCCGCCGTCGTTGATGCGACGCTCGGCAGGTTATCTACCTTGGCACCGGGCAGGAGCGACTGGACCGTGCTCTGGCACAGCGTGATGCGCTCTCCGATCGAGGCCCCGAGGGACGGGGTCTGCAGACCCAGAACGGTGACCGAGCCCGCCGCCCAGTTCTGCTTTTTCGCGTAGTCGGCCAGGTATTGACCCTCGGTCTTCCCGACGTCGGAGCTGCTCGCACCGAAGACCACCGTATTGGGGGCTGGGGCCGTGATCTGCACGATGGGGGTGCAGCCGAACAGCGTGTTCACGGCTGGGATCTGAGCGGTCAGCACGTTGAAGCTGATCACCGCGTCGGGCTTACGCAGCGCGATCGTCTGCGCCTGCGTGATCACGTCGGTGGTGCTGTTCAGGGTGTTGTAGTTCGCGTAGGCGAGCGGGACGCCGATCTTGGCCGCTGTCGCCTTCATGGCCGCATTGAGCGTGTCGAGGAGCGCGATGCCCTCGCCCTGCGTTCCGAATCCGAGGGTGAACGGCGCGCTGGGCGTGCGAAGGACAGCAGTCCATGTGTCGCCGGGCTTCGCCACCTCCTGGTACTTGCATGCCGCCTTGTCCCACTTCACCCAGGTGGTGCCGATGGAGCCAGCCTGCGTCGAAAGGAGCGCCGCCGGTGAGGCGGCCGCGGTCGTCGCGGCTGCCTTCGTCGCCGCGGCCGATGTGGCGGGCGCCGTCGTGCCTCCTCCGCACGCGCTCAAGATCACGGCCACGAGGGTGGCTCCCACGATCCACGGCCTTGTAGTCATCGGCTTCCTCCGCGTTACCCAGCCTGTCAGTCTCCGCATCAGGGTCCCCCTCCGCGCCACCGGGCGCTGCCGAATGGTCAAGACGCGAAATTAGCACACGGTCCGCACACGTACACGCGTCACAATGAATGAAGGAGTGAAGGCGGATCACGTGAATCCCTGCGACCTGCTCGTGCGCGGCGGTCGAGTGATCGACCCAAGCCAGGGGATCGATGAGCTCGCCGACATTGCGATCGGCAATGGGCGCATCCTCGCGGTCGGCCTCGATCTGCCGCCAGATTCGGCGATCACGATCGTCGACGCCTCCGGCCTCATTGTGACGCCAGGTCTCATCGACCTTCACACACACCTGTTCGCCGGCTTCTCGGAGCTCGGAGTGGTAGCGGATGCCACGTGCCTACCGTCTGGCGTCACGACTGCGGTCGACGCGGGGACGGCCGGATCATCGACGTTCCGCGGCTTTCTGGAGTATTGCGTCCGGCCATCGAGCACGCGGATCCTGGCGTTCCTCAACCTTGCCCGCATCGGGCTCATCCTCGACGACGGCAGCGAGCTGGGTCACGACCTTCGGCACGCGGACGTGACCGCAGCCGCGAGGATGATCGGGCAGGCCAAAGACACGATCATCGGGATCAAGGTCCGGCTGGGCGAACGCAACGTTGGTCGCTACGGGCTGAAGCCCCTGCAGTTGGCGATCGACGCGGCCGGCGAAGCCGGTTGCAAAGTCATGGCCCACCTGACAACAACGACGTTGTCGGTCGAAGATATTCTGGCCACCCTCCGGCCCGGCGACATCGTGACGCATTCCTTCCATCAACGCGGCAACGGGATCGTGCGGGACGGCCGCGTGCTCCGGGTGGTACATGCAGCGCGGCAGCGCGGTGTGGTCTTCGACGTCGGGCATGGATCGGGTAGCTTCGCATTCGAGATCGCGCGAATGGCGCTGCGCGACGGTTTCATGCCGGACACGATCTCGACCGACCTGCACACTCACTCGATCAAGGGTCCGGTGTTCGATCTGCCCACGACGATGTCCAAATTCCTCGCCCTGGGGATGGCTCTTCCGGAGGTGATCGCCGCTGTCACTCGGACCCCCGCTCGGATCATCGGCATGAACGAGGAGATCGGGACCCTCGCGGTGGGCGCATGCGCGGATCTGGCCTTGCTGCGGCTCCAGACCGGAGCGTGGGATCTCAGCGACTCAGAGGGTGTGGTCCTTCCCGTCGAGCAGCGGTTGTTCGCCGCCGCGACGATCCGCCAGGGTGTGTTGGTGGCGCCGCAGGTGGTGGTCTGATGGCGACCGCATGACGGAGCTCCGCGGGTACGGGTCGCCGAGGACGGAGCGCGGTCGCTCGGAGGCGTATGGGCCGCCGCCGTGGCGCCTGGCCGGGCGGGCGCTCGCGTTGTGGTTCCGGCTCGCCGACCCCGCCGAAGCGCGGCGTCACGTTCCCGCGCTCCTTGAGATGACCGAAGATCCGATCGTTCGGGCGCGGTTCTGGGACCTCGCGCACGACGCCGGCGCGGGCGATCCAGCGGCCGCACCGATCCGCGTCGCTGAAGCGGTCGTCGCCATTCCGGTCGCGTACGGCGGCGTCTCGGGCGACTACATGGCGCACATGTATGCGGACGATCCCGTGTACACGGCGTTCGGCCGCGAGGTGATGGGCTGGCCCCTCAAACACGGGAGGGTGGTCGTCGGTCCGGCCGGACCGGGACCCGGTCTCCACGACGGTGTCACGGTCTCCGCGCATCTCGAGCGTGATGGTCTGACGATCATGACGGCATCGCTCACGCTCACCGAGCCGCTCCTGGAAGAGGAGCACTCGACCGAGCTGCCTCGGTGGCTGACGATGAAGCTCGTGCCGCGTGCGGAGGCAAGCGGTGACGCGCTCCGGCAGCTGCTACAGACGGGGCCGGAGCGAGTGGACTGGGGACCGATCTGGCGCGCGGCGGGTGGGCTTCGCTTCGCGGACGGGCCGAACGACGAGCTCGGCGCCTTCGCCCCTCGCGAGATCGTCGCGGCGCAGTATTGGTCCGCCGTGGATCTCTCGATCGGCTATGGCCGCATCCTGCTCGACGAAGGCACAGCCATCGGAACGCGCCGGCTGTGATACACCGCGTCGGATGAGCGGCCATGGTCCGACGGCGGCATCGATGACGGAGGCCAAGAAGGCGGAGGCCGGTCCGCTCCGTGCCGGCGTCTCGCGGCGCGTCGTGGACGTGGACCTCGGCATGCGCGGACCGGGCATGCGTCTGTGGTGCGACCCGTTCGTGGCGGTCGAGACTGACCTCACGATCACCGCGCTCGTGCTGTCCTGGTCGGGGCGCACGCTCGTCATCCTCGGCTGCGATCTCCTGCTCGTCGGATTCGGCACGGCCAGAGAGGTCCGCCGGAGGGTCGCGGAGGCAGTTGGTACGCCGACGTCGCATGTCCTGCTCAACTGCAGCCATACGCATTCGGCGCCGGGAACATCCGAGTGGCTCACGGCGGATGACGACGAGCAGCGCGCGATGGAGCTGCGCTTCGAAGCGCGGATCATCCGCGCCGCGGTCGATGCCGCGGCCGCGGCGGCGGGATCGCTCCGACCTGCACGGATCGGATCAGGGTGGGGGGAGGCGCCGATCGGCGTCTATCGGCGCGAGATCGGCCCGGACGGCCGTGACCACCTGGGTGAGGTCCCCGACCGTCCGATCGACCCCGCCGTCGGCGTCCTCCGGGTGGACGACCTCGCAGGCCGTCCCATTGCGACCACCTTCAGCTTCGGCTGCCATCCGGTGCTCATTGGCCCTAGACAGCAAGCCACGTCGTCGGACTATCCCGGTGCCGCACGCACGGTCATCGAGCCGGCCGGTGGGATGTCGCTCTTCCTCCAAGGCTGTGGAGGGAACATCAATCCCCGCTACGGCATCGGCTTCGAGGCCGACTGCCGTGACACCAAGGATCGCGAAGGCGCCGTTCTCGGGGCGGAGGTCATCAAGGTCGCCTCGGGGATCAGGACCAACGTCCATCGTGGCTCGCGCACGCTGCTTGGCTCCGTCGGGATCTCGCTGTGGCCGTGGCTGCCCGCGAGCGGCCCGACCTGCCACTACCTCGGCGCCGTGGACCAGACGCTGCTGCTCCCGCTCAGCGAGCTGCCATCGCTCGAGACCGCTCTCGACCTCGAGAGGAAGTACCGAGGGGAGCTCACCGAGCTCCGCGAGAAGGGGGCTCCCACGGCGGACATCAGCGTCGCGCGCCGATGGGCGCAGTGGTCGGAGCGCCTCGTCAGCGCGGTGCGTGACGGTCGCACCACGGCGGAGATCGTCATTCAGGCAATTCGGGTCAACGACATCGCGCTGCTCGCGCTCAGCGTGGAGCCGTTCTTTGAGACCGGTCTTGCGATCAAGCGGCGGTCACCGATCGCGCACACGGAGGTCATCGGCTACAGCAACGGGCACGCCGGCTATCTGCCTCGGGCGGAGGATCATCCAAGCGGGGGCTGGAGCGTGCACGAACGCTACGCGGTCCCGGACCTCTATCCACAGTCGTGGCTCCAGCCGGTGATCCTGCACCCGGACGCCGAGCAGATCGTTGTTGAAGCGGCTCTTGCCCTCCTGCGTCAGCTGGCGTGACCCCTCTCGACCCGACCTGGAGCCTCGGTGCCGGGCTCGAAGGCAAGGGCGTGATCGTGACCGGCGCCGCTGGAGGGATCGGTCGAGCGGTCGCAGAAGGCTTCGCGGCAGTTGGGGCGCGGGTCATGGCCGTCGATCTCGATCGGACCGCGGTCGATGCGGTCGTGGCCGGGCTCGATGGATCGGGACACCTCGCGGTCTCTGCAGATATCGGCGATCTGGCGCGTCATAAGGAGCTCGTCGATCAGGCCCGGCAGCAGCTTGGTTCCGCCTACGTGCTCGTGAACCTCGCAACGGTCCTTCGGCGCCGGGACGACCTGGCGGCGGTCAGCGAAGAGGACTGGGACGCGCAGCATCACGTCAACCTCAAGTCGGCCTTCTTCCTTTCTCGTGCGGCGAGCGAGGCGATGATCGCGCAGGACCAGGGCGGCCGGATCATCACGTTCTCCTCGCAGGGCTGGTGGACCGGTGGCTTCAGCGGCTCGGTCGTCTATGCCGCGACGAAGGGCGGGATCGTATCGATGACCCGCGGGCTCGCGCGGACGCTCGGACCCCGGGGGATCACCGTCAACTGCATCTCTCCGGGCTTCGTGAACACGCCCCTGCTCACGCGTGGGCTGGCACCTGGAGCGTATGACGCCTTGAGACCGCAGATCCCGGTCGGTCACATCGCCGAGCCGCGAGAGATCGTCGGCGCGGTGATCTTTCTCGCGAGCGATCACGCGGCCTACATCACCGGCGCGACGATCAACGTCAGCGGCGGCTTCCTGATGTATTGATGAAGAGGACGGAAACGCATTGAACAAGGACGCCGCATCCGCTCCGCATTGGCAGCTCGACGAGCTGCAGGCCGAGATCACCGAAGCGCTCCGCCTCGGATCGTCGGGCGACGCCCGGCTCATCGAAGGCCGCGCGATCGCGGTGAAGGCATCGCCGATCCGCACGAACTCGACGCGCATCGTCATCGGGACGTCGGCGCTGCCTCCGGGACACACGACGACGGCGCACTCGCACGAGGCGGAAGAGGCTGCGGTGTTCCTTTCGGGCTCCGGTACGGTCGAGATCGATGGCGTCGCGCACCGCGTGGGGGCCGGCACCGTACTGCTCACTCCGTCGAACGCCGTCCACGTCACGCACGCGGATCCGGGCACGATCCCGCTCGTGGCGCTCTGGTTCTACGCACCGCCGGGCAGCGAGGCCCGCTGGCTCGAGCTCGCCGAGAAAAGCGCCGGAGGCCCGGTCTAGCCTCCGGTCAGCGCCGCACGTGGATTCTCGATCGTCAGGGTGTCGATCTGCTCCCGAGCGAGCCCGGCCTTCAACAGCCGGGGGATGAACTCGGTCAGCAGGTAGTCGTAGCCGCCTCCGCCATAGGCACGCAGGTGCGCCGGGATGCACACATCGTGGGAGAGCAGCAGGCGGCGGAGGTGACCGCGCGCAATGACCTCTTTCACCAGCCGGATGCGCTTTTCGATCTCGAACTCGTGCACCCCGCGCACGGTATCGAACTGCACCCATGCCCCGCGCGTGGCCAGCGCCTCGTGATAGTCCGGGTGCGGGTACGTATCGGCGTGCCCGACGATCACTCGGCGTGGATCGACCCGCTCTTCGATGAGCAGGTCGAGCTGGGCGAGGCCGACCGGCGCCCGAAGGGCGTGCGTCGTGATCGTGAGGCCGGTCCGATGGTGCGCCCGGGCCGCGGCCCGGAACGATCGCTCCTCCGCGGGGGAGACGTAGTGGAGGTCGCAGCCGATCTCACCGATGATCCCGGGTCTCACGCCCGTGTCAGCCACCCCGGTGGTGACGTCCTGGACGATGTCATCTGCGAGCTGATCGGTCGTCTTCTCGAAGACCTCCGGATCGTAAAAGGGCTCGCGGTACCAGCCGCAGCCCATGACGATGTTCAGGCTGGTCGTCTGCGAGATCGCGCGGAGCGCGATCGGATCTCGCCCCAAGTGACGGTTCGTGACGTCGACGACGGTCGCGCCGCCGGCGCTCCGGAACCGTGTGATCTCAGTGACCGCGAGGTCGATGTCGGCGAGCTGCTCGTCCCGTCGGCCCGTCACGCGGGCGAGGTCGCACATCAGGTGCTCGTGAGGCAGTGTGATCCCGAGCTGGTCGGCGGGGACCGCACCGAGCACCGTCATGACCGTTGCGGTCGTCACCGTTCGCTCACCGTCGCTCGACAGGGCGAGCCGCCGTCCACATGCATCGCCAACGATGTCAGACCGGAATTCCGCCGTCCAGCCTGCGGTATCGCGGTCAGGGAGCCTCGACGTGCGAGCGACCGACCGTGAAGTACCGTAGGCACCAAAATCCGAGGAGGCGTTCGACACGGTAGCGACCGTCACAGAGAGGCTCCGCGCCGCGCCCCCCCGAAGCTGGCTCTTCGTTCCGGCGCTGCGGGCGCCGGAGTGGATGGCCAAGGCGATCGCCACGGGGGCCGATGGCGTCATCGTCGACCTTGAGGATGCGACCGCTCCGACGGAGCGCGTGCGCGCCCGCGATGTGGTTCGCACCCTTGCGATCCCGGCGCGCGAATGGCCCGCGATCTTCGTCCGGGTGAATGCGACCAAAGAAGACCTCGTGGCCGACATCGATGCGGCAGTGAGAGCGCGAGCGGATGGCGTGATGATCCCGAAGGTGGATCGGCCCGAGGACATCGGTCGTGTGGTGCGGCTCCTCATCGATGCCGAAGCCCGCGATCGCTGCGACACGCCGTTGGCCGTCATCCCACTGATCGAGGGTCCCCGCGCGGTGCTTCGGGCCCTCGATATCGCCGACGCCGATCCGCGGATCGCAGGTCTCGCCTTCGGGGCCGGGGATCTGGCGGCGCAAGCCGGCCTGATCCGCTCGCGCGAGGGGACGGAGATCGCGCTGGCCCGCGGAATGATCGTGCTGGCTGCAGCCGCCGCAGGGGTCGGGGCATTCGATACACCGTTCCTCGAGATCGAGGATCTACGCGGTCTGCGCGGTGAGTCCGAAGATGTCCAACGCCTCGGCTTCAGCGGCAAGCTCGCGATCCACCCATCCCAGGTGGGCACCATCAACACAGCATTCACACCGAGCGCCGGGCAGATCGCCGACGCGCAGGGTGTCCTGGAGGCTTTCGAACGGGCGCTCGCGGATGGGACCGGCGTCACTCGGTACAAGGGCCGCATGATCGATCACCCGGACGCTGCACAGGCGCGACGCATTCTTGCCCGCGCGTACCATCCGACGCGATGACTCCGACGCCTGGACGAGTATTCGAGGACTACGAAGTCGGCGCGGTGCTCCGGCATCCGTTCGGTCGGACGATCATCGAGGCGGACAACGTGTGGTTCACGAACATCACCATGAACATGAACCCGGTGCATTTCGACGCGCACTACGCCGCGCAGACCGAGTTCGGCAAGCCCCTGGTCAACTCGACCTTCACGCTTGCCCTCGTCACCGGGCTCAGCGTCGCCGATCTCGATCACGCGTACGCGAATCTCGGTTGGGATGACGTGCGCCTTCCGGCGCCGGTGTATGTCGGTGACACGATCTACGCGCGATCAGAGGTATTGGAAGTGCGCGAGTCGAAGTCGCGGACTAACGTCGGCATCGTGAAAGTGCGGACCACGGGTTTCAAGCAGGACGGCACGGTCGTCATCGCGTTCACCCGAACGGTGATGGTCTACAGGCGGGGTCACGTTCCGTCGATCCCGCAACCGACGCCGAGTCGCGTCGACCGTTAGGTCCCGTCGTCCAGGTAGCCGATCACGGTGCCGACCACGACCTCGTCTCCGGCCTGATGCACGATCTCCACGAGCGTGCCGGAGGCGAGTGCCTCCATCTCGACGGTGGTCTTGGCCGTCTCGATCTCGGCGATCACATCGCCGCGCTTGACTGCGTCGCCGACGGCGCGGTTCCAGGCGGCGATGCGTCCGTCCTCCATGTCGTAGCCAAGCTTCGCCATCTCGATGGGCACCCGTGCCACCGGTTCCTCCTCTACGTCTCTGCCTGATCGTTCGGACCAGTGCCGATCCAAGATAGCGGCGGCCGCGAGATCGCGAGCGTTGCGTTCACCGGCGCGGCGGTGGGCACGCCGACGCGCGCGGATGGAAGGTCGTCGGCAACATGACCGTCGCGGCCTCTTGGGGCTGCTGGAGGCGCGCGTGCAGCAGCTGCGCCGCGGCCCGACCCATGCCGACGATGTCGCGGGAGATCGTCGCGATCGGGGGCGAATAGAGCTCCGACAGCGGGAAGTCGTCGCACGATACGAGCGCCACGTCAGTCCCGACCCGGATGCCAAGACGCGTGAGTGCTCTCAGGGTGCCCACGAGCAGCTGATTTCCTGCGGCGATCACTGCGGTCGGTGGCTTGGAGAGGGCGAAGAGCTCGATCGTCGCTGCCTCGCCGTGCTCGGCAAGGAGGGACCCGGGTCGGGCGATCGTGTCGTCTCGAATGCCCCGCGCTGCGATAGCGTCGCGCATCCCGCCGATCCGTTCGCGGCCCGTGCGCCACTCGAGCGACGGCCCGATCAGCGCGATCCGGCGATGGCCCAAGTTGAGGAGATGCTCCACCGCCGCACGCATGCCGCTGCGATGGTCCGAGAGGACGGCGTTCGCACCGATGTCCTTCGGGATCTCACGGTCCAGCACGACGATCGGCACCCGGACCTGCGCAAGGAGCTGCAGCGTCCCACGCCGTTTCTCGCTCGCGAGCGAAAGGAGCATCCCGTCGACCCTTCGGCTTTGAAAGAACCGGATATGCGCCTCATCGA
>JANLWM010000261.1:0-9626 GCA_031364525.1 Chloroflexota bacterium
AAGATCCTCGCCCGCGACGTCACCGTGTTCCTGATCGAGCACGACATGAAGGTCGTCATGGGCATCTCGCGTCAGATCGCGGTCCTCGACCACGGCGAGCGCATCGCCCTCGGCTCACCCGAGGAGATCCGCCGCGATCCGCGCGTCATCGAGGCGTACCTGGGCAAGAGCGCCTGATGGCACTCCTTGAGCTTGCGGGCGTCGACGCGTTCTACGGCCGGGTGCAGGCGCTGCGCGGCATCTCGATCACGGTCGATCAGGGCGAGGTCGTCGCGCTCATCGGCAGCAATGGCGCCGGCAAGACCACGACCCTGCGGACCATTTCGGGACTGATGCACCCGCCCGGTGGGACGATCACCTTCGGCGGCAAGGACATCAGCCGGACGCCACCGCATCGGATCGTCGGCCTCGGCATCTGCCAGTCGCCGGAGGGCAGGCGGCTGTTCCCGCGTATGCAGGTCATCGACAACCTGCGGATGGGCGCGTTCCTTCGCAAGGATGCGCCCGGCATCCAGAAGGACATGGAGCGGGTGTTCGAGCTCTTCCCTCGCCTCAAGGAGCGCACGACCCAGCTCGCGGGCACGCTCTCCGGCGGCGAGCAGCAAATGCTCGCGATCGGCCGGGCCCTCATGTCGAAGCCGAAGCTGCTGATGCTCGATGAGCCGTCCCTCGGCTTGGCGCCGATCCTCGTCGAGACGATCTTCCAGATCGTGCGCGAGATCAACGGCCAGGGGATCCCGATCCTCCTGGTCGAGCAGAACGCGACCAAGGCGCTCGAGGTCGCGCACCGCGCGTACGTCCTCGAGACCGGCTCGATCGTGCAGACCGGGTCGGGCAAGGAGCTACTGAGCTCCCCGGACGTCCAGCGCGCGTACCTCGGCATCTAGGTATCACCGAGGTCGGCTTCCTAGACTGACCGCGTGGCCACGTCGCTGGCGCTCGGCGTCCCGAAGGATGTCGAGCGCGTCGTCGAGACCCTGATCGCGAACGGCTTCGAGGCCTTCGTCGTGGGCGGCTGCGTGCGCGACGCCATCCGGGGCGTCGACCCGCAGGACTGGGATGTCGCGACGAGCGCGAAGCCCGACGAGATCCAGCACCTCTTCAAGCGGTCCCTGTACACGAACCGGTTCGGCACGGTCGTCGTTTCCAGCGGCGCGCACGAGATCGAGGTCACGACGTACCGGATCGAGGCCGGCTACGCCGATCACCGCCGCCCGGACGAGGTCGCGTTCACCGAGTCGCTGCACGAGGACCTCGCCCGGCGCGACTTCACCATGAACGCGATGGCCTGGCGGCCGGCCGCGGGCGGCGGGGAGCTCGTTGATCCGTTCGGCGGCCGGGCCGATCTCGAAGCGCGCGTGGTGCGCGCGGTCGGCGACCCCGGCGCGAGGTTCGCCGAGGACGCCCTCCGGATGCTGCGGGCGGTGCGATTCGCGACGACGCTGCGGATGAGCATCGAGTCAGCGACGGCGCAGGCGATCCAGCAGCACGCGGACCTCGCGGTGAAGCTCTCTGGCGAGCGGGTCCAGCAGGAGCTCAACAAGATCCTCCTCGCGGAGCGTCCGTCCACCGGGATCCGGCTGCTCTCGGATCTCGGTCTCCTCGCGGTCCTCTGTCCCGAGCTCGAGATCTGCAAGACGATCCCCCAGGACAAGGCGATCGCGCAGGACGTGTTCGAGCACTCGCTCATCACGGTCGATGCGACACCGCCGTCGATCGTGATGCGCCTCGCCGGGCTTTTCCACGACGTGGGAAAGCCGGAGACCTTCGCCGATGGGCACTTTCACCAGCACGAGTTCGCCGGTGAGGCGATCGCCAGGCGGATCCTGCGGCGCTGGAAGTACCCGAAGGACGACGTGGCCGCTGTCGCGCACCTCGTCCGGCATCACATGTTCTGGTACCAGGCGGACTGGACCGGCTCGGCGGTCCGCCGGTTCATCCGAAAGGTCGGGCTCGACGTCATTCCGGACCTTTTCGCCCTGCGGCGGGCCGACAACATCGGGAGCGGGATCCGGGCACCCCGGATGTACGCGCTCGAGGACCTCTGGACGCGGGTCCAGGAGGAGATCGAGCGGAGCACGGCCTTCTCGCCCAGCGATCTGGCGGTGGACGGGACGGACGTCATGCGCGAACTGGGCATTCCCCCTGGTCCGGAGGTCGGGCGGATCATCGGCGTCCTGTTCGAGCGCGTCCTGGACGACCCCGACCTCAACACCCCCGACCGGCTGCTCCCCCTCATCCACGAGGCCGGCTCCGGCTAGCCGCGGACGGGTCTATTCTCTCCGGCAATCGGACCCGCGAAAGCTTGGGGGTTGCGAGATGGCGATCGACACGGTTTCCACGCGACGCCAGTTCCTGAAGATCACCGGGATCGGGACCGCCGGGCTCGCCGCAGCCGAGCTCGGTGGGCTCGGATTCGATCTCGCGTTCGCGAGCCAGCGCGCGGCCCGCCGAAAGCTCGAGGGAACGAAACAGACCGCATCGATCTGCCCGTACTGCGCGGTCGGCTGCGGCACCATCGTCAACTCGAAGAGCGTCAATGGCCGCGTGAACATCATCAACATCGAGGGCAACCCGGACAGCCCGATCAGCACCGGCAGCCTGTGCCCAAAGGGAGCCGCCTCGTACCAGCTCGCGGTGAACCCGCTCCGGATAGACAAGGTCCTCCACCGGAAGGCGGGCGCGAAGGAGTGGGACAAGGAGCCGATGACGCGGGACCAGGCGATGACGCGCATCACCCAGCTGTACGCCGACACCCGGGACAAGACCTTCGTCGAGAAGGATCCGAACGGCAAGCTCATCAACCAGACGACCGGCATCTTCGCCCTCGGCGGCGCCACCAACGACAACGAAGAGAACTACCTCATCGCGAAGGTGAACCGGATGATGGGTGTCGTCCGGATCGAGAACCAAGCCCGGATATGACACTCCGCGACGGTCCCCGGTCTGGGGGTCTCCTTCGGTCGCGGCGGCAGCACCACCTTCCAGATGGATCTGCAGAACTCGGACGCCATCGTGTTCATGGGCTCGAACATGGCCGAGTGCCATCCTGTCGGATTCAAGTGGCCGATGAAGGCGAAGGCCAAAGGCGCGACACTCATCCACGTCGACCCGCGATTCACACGCACGAGCGCGATGTGCGATCAGTACGTCCCGATCCGCTCGGGCACCGACATCGCGTTCCTTGGCGGTCTCGTCAACTACATCCTGACCAATAAGAAGTACTTCGAGGAGTACGTCCTCAGCTTCACCAACGCCGCGACACTCATCAACGCGGGCTTCAAGGACACCGAGGAGAACGAGGGGTTCTTCTCCGGATACAACCCGCAGACCCGCGCGTACGACCGGACCACCTGGCAGTACCAGACGACCAAGGCGCCCGAGCGCGTGCCCGAGCCGCCGGCGGGGGGCACCGGCCAGCAGAAGGAGGGTCAGGAGACCCCCAACCTGGCCGCGCCCGTCCCTGGGACCGTGAAGGGCGTCAACTTCGCCGCGCTCATCGCGAACCGCCTGCCGGGGGTGCCGCTCCAGGACAAGACGCTCACCGACCCGAACACGGTGTTCCAGCTCCTCAAGAAGCACTACGCGCGGTACACGCCGGAGATGGTCGAGAAGATCTGCGGGACCCCAAGAGAGCTCTTCATCAAGGTCGCGGACACGCTCATCGCCAACTCCGGACGCGACAAGACGAGCGCCTTCGTCTACGCAGTGGGGTGGACTCAGCACACCACCGGCGTGCAGCTCATCCGCACGGCCGGCCTCGTGCAGCTGCTCCTTGGGAATATCGGGAGGCCGGGCGGCGGCATCATGGCCCTCCGCGGCCACGCCTCCATCCAGGGCTCGACGGACATCGCGAGCCTCTACAACATCTACCCGGGCTACCTCAACGTGCCCGACGCGTCGAAGACCCACGACACGCTCCTCAACTACATCCTCACCGAGACGCAGCCGACGTCGTTCTGGTCGAACACGCCGGCCTACGTGATCAGCCAGCTCAAGGCGTGGTTCGGTGACAACGCGACGGCGGACAACGACTACTTCTACGACACGCTGCCGAAGCTGACGGCGGACCACAGCCATCTGCCGGTGATGGTCGAGATGAGCCAAGGCAAGATCGAGGGCATGATCCTGACCGGCCAGAACCCGGCGACGAGCCTGAACTCGAAGTTCCAGCGGACCGCGATGACGAAGCTGAAGTGGCTCGTCGTGCTCGACTTCTACGAGACCGAGTCGGCAGTGTTCTGGAAGAACACCCCGGACATCGCCGCAGCAGACGTCCAGACGGAGGTCTTCTTCCTCCCCGCGGCGCACATCGCGGAGAAGGACGGGTCGATGACCCAGACCCAACGGACGATCCAGTACCACAAGAAGGCCTCCGATCCGCCGGGCGACGCACGTAGCGACCTCTTCTTCTGGTACGACCTCGGCCTGCGGCTGAAGAAGCTCTACGCGGCGGGCCGCCCGGGCGCGAAGAACCTCGACGGCATCAAGAACATGACCTTGGACTACGCGCCTGACGCGACGGAGGTCGCCGAGTGGGTGCACAAGGACGAGCCGTCGGCGCTGAAGATCTTCAAAGAGATCAACGGGTACGACTACAAGACCAAGGTGCCGCTGAACAGCTTCGCCAACCTCCAGGCCGACGGCTCCACCGCATGCGGGGCCTGGATCTACACCGGCATGCTGCAGAACGTGAACGGCCAGATCGTGAACCGGGGCGAGATGCTGCCTGGCAAGAACGATGGCTGGGTGAGCCCCAACTGGGGCTGGGCCTGGCCCGCGAACCGGCACCAGCTGTACAACCGCGCCTCGGCCGACCCGAAGGGTGCCCCGTGGTCGGACAAGAAGAAATACACGTACTGGGACGCGGCCGCGAAGACCTGGAAGAACGATCCCGGCGATGGCATCGACTTCACCGCGACCAAGGACCCGTCGACGCCGGCCAATCCCAACGGGATCGGTGTCGCGTTCCACGACGGCGCCTCGCCGTTCCTCCTCAAGAAGGATGGCAAGGGCTGGCTGTTCGCCTACGAGGGACTATCCGACGGGCCCCTGCCCACGCACTACGAGCCCTGGGAGTCACCGGTGAAGAACCTGCTCTACAAGCAGGACCGGAACCCGATCGCGAAGTTCTACGACGTGCCCGGCAACAAGTACAACGAGTACGCCGGCTCGCAGTTCCCGACGGTGATCACGACCTACCGGCTCACGGAGCACCACCTCTCGGGCGTCATGACCCGCTGGCTGCCGTGGCTCGCGGAGCTCATGCCCGAGCTGTTCATCGAGATCTCACCCGAGTTCGCGAAAGAGAAGACCATCGCGAACGGTGATTACGTTCGCGTGATCAGCGAGCGCGGCGTGACCGAGGCCCGGGCGCTCGTCACCAAGCGACTCCGCCCCTTGATGGTGAACGGACAGACCCTGCATCAGGTCGGCATGCCCTGGCATTGGGGCTATCAGGGGATCGCGACCGGGGACATCGTGAACAACATCACGTCGTTCGTCGCCGATCCGAACGTATCGATCCATGAAGGCAAAGCCTTCACCTGCCGGATCGAGAAGGGACGGGCCCAGGCATGAGCGATCTGCGTGGGATGTTCGTCGACACCTCGATCTGCACGGGCTGCAAGGCCTGCCAGGTCGCGTGCAAGGAGTGGAACGAGATGGCGCCCGGCGTGCCTCTTCCGATGGAGGATGAGGCCGCCGTCCGCGAGCATCGTGCGTTCACCGGCAACAGCTACGACAACACGAGCCACCTCTCCGCTACGAACTGGCGGCACGTGAAGTTCATCGAGCAGATCGGACCGGACCCGCGCTCGAGCGACCGGTCCGACCCGCGGTGGCTGATGATGAGCGACTCGTGCAAGCACTGCGTGCAGGCCGGATGCCTTGAGGTCTGCCCGACCGGAGCGCTGTACCGGACCGAATTCGGCTCGGTCGACATCCACCAGGACGTGTGTATCGGCTGTCGCTACTGCGTCGGCGCGTGCCCGTTCGGGGTGATCGCGTTCAACAACCGGACCGGTCGCGTGAACAAATGCATCCTCTGCCAGGACCGGCTTGAGATCGGCATGGGCACGGCGTGCGCGAAGGCCTGCCCCACCTCGTCGCTCGTGTTCGGGACCGTGAGCGAGCTCCAGTCGATGGCGAGCGACCGCGTGAAGCTGCTGCACTCCCGGGGGCAGACGGACGCGTACATCTACGGCTGGGATCTCGGGAACAGCGGGAAGATCACTGCCGGCCCGAACAAGGGCGCGGCGGTCAAGGATGTCGAGGTCGTCGGCGGCCTGAACGTGTTCTACCTCCTGCTGGACAAGCCGGAGGTCTACGGGCTCCCGGCGCATGCCAGCCTGCCGCAGCGCAACTTCGTGCCGTCGGCCGGCGTCGCGCTGATCTCGGCGGCGGTGCTCGGGGTGACCGGGCTCGCTGCATTCCGGCGCCGTCGCATGGACGAGAACGCCGCGGATCAGGGAGGCTCGAATGCCAACTAGCTACGTCCTTCCGCCCGAGTGGGAGTGGCCGATCACGCTCGCCCTGTTCATCGCCGGCATCGCGTCGGGCGCGTACGCGACGATGGGGCTCATCCATTTCGCGGGTGATAAGAGCGACCAGCCGGTCGCCCACCGGCTCGCGTTCATCCCCCTCCCGCTCATGCTCCTCGTGCCGTTGCTGCTCATCGTCGATCTCGGCCAGCCCGGGCGGTTCCTCAACCTCCTGTTCAGGAGCTCCGGAGCCGTTGAACGTGGACCGTCGCCGTTCATGTTCAACGTCAATTCGCCCATGAACTGGGGCTCGTGGGCGATGGTGTTCTTCGGCGCCTTCGCTGCGCTCGCGTTCGCCGACGCCCTGCACCACAGCGGTCGGCTGCGCGTCGCCTGGCTCGAGCCGATCTCCCACAACATCGTGGTGCTCGGGGTCGGTGAGGTGCTGTCGCTCGTCGTCTCCGGCTACAGCGGCGTGCTCGTGAATGTGACGAACCAGGGTGTCTGGTCTGATACCTGGCTCATGGGCGCACTGTTCGTGTTCTTCAGTGAGCTCTCCGGCATGGCCGTCGCGCTCATCTTGAGCGACCGGATGAAGGCCACACGCACGTCATCGGCGCTGCGCCTGGCGCTCTTCTACGGCGCGGCGGTCAGCGGCGTCATCCTCGTCGTGTTCCTCGCGAGCCTGGCTGCACAGCAGGACGGATCGCTCGCGGCGCTCGTCGTGAGCTTCCATGAATTCGTGGCGCCGGTCTTCTGGATCGGCGCCGTGGGACTCGGGCTCCTGGTGCCCCTCCTGACCCTTGGGCCACGGCGGGTCATCCCGGTGCCCAACGCGTCTCTTTCGGTGATCGGTCTCCTTGTGCTCGTCGGCGTCCTCGCATTCCGGTACGCGATGTTCTTCTCCGCGATCTCCTTCGTCCAGAGCTAGACGGTCCCGAACCCGCTCGAGATCGACGAGGCCCGCGCCCGCTGGCGAGAGCTCGCCAATGAGGACGCGGGCCTTGGGCCGATCGCGGCCTTCAATGACGAGCGACTCGCAACGTTCGCGACCGCTCCCGTACCAGACATCGAGATCGACTTGACGACCGAGGCGGCCGCCAACGCGATCGCGGAGGGCCGGCCTCTCCTTGGTGCGGGCGCGCTCTCCTGCGAGACCGACGACATCAGCGCTGAGCTGCAACGCCTGGCCCGCAACCTTGCGGACACGAGCATCGAAGGATCACCCGCGCAGCGCACCGGCGAACAGCTGGCCGCCGAACGAGGGAAGCGGATCGACGTTGGGTCGATCCTCCAGAGCGCGCTCGACGGGGACACCGAGGCCATCGCGCGCGCCGCGAACGAGCGGGAGCTCGACCCGGACGCATTCGCCCGGCTCCTCGAGCTCGCGCTCCAGCCGATCCTCTGGGAAGCCGCCGAACGGTGCACCCGGCTGACGGACGTCGACAAGTGGGACCGCGGCTACTGCCCGATCTGCGGCGCATGGCCCGCGCTCGCCGAGCTCGTCGGCGCGGAGAAGCGCCGCGTGCTCCGGTGTGGCCGCTGCGGGGTCTCGTGGTCGTGGCTCGTGCTGCTCTGCCCCTACTGCGGGAACGACGACCACCGCACACTCGGAACGCTGGTCTCTACCGAAGAGCGCCCGGGCCCGGCGTCGCCGGCCCGGGCGGAGCCCCCGTCAAAGGACCGTGTTGACGTGTGCGAGCACTGTCACGGCTACCTGAAAGCGATAGCGACGTTCACCCCGGTCCCCGCGGTCCGCCTCGCGGCGGAGGACGCCGCGACGGTCCATCTGGATATCGGGGCGCGGGCCGCCGGCTATACCCGCCCGGGGACGGTCACCGTGTCGACGGCCGGCATCCCACGGCTCGTCCGCGAAGGCCGTGGGGCGCCGGATGATTAGGGCGGCTCGCTAGACCGGCTTGGGCGCGTTGTAGCTCGGCTCGTAGGAGCCGGCCGGCTTCCCGTTCCCGTTGGCCTCGCCGCCCCAGCTCGACGGTGCATCAGAACGCAGCTTGTCGACCCGCTCGCTCAGCTTCGCGCGCGCCTGCCGACCATCGAACGGGGTCATCAGGAGCGCGATCGCTGCCCCGGCCAGGGCACCGGCAAGGATGCCGATCGTGAAGGCCGAAAAGAGCGCGGTGTCGTCATGACCGCCGCCCG
This sequence comes from Chloroflexota bacterium, assembly GCA_031364525.1. Taxonomy (GTDB): domain Bacteria; phylum Chloroflexota; class Limnocylindria; order P2-11E; family P2-11E; genus UBA4735. The sequence goes on from JANLWM010000261.1 coordinate 8,643, forward strand.
CGTTCCGGGCCTGCTTGCGTCCTTCCGAGCGCATCTCGTCGATCCGCTTGCTTGCCTGCGAGCGCAGGTCACCGAGCATGTCCTCGAGGTTCAGATCTTTGAGCGCGTTCATCTATATCTCTCCTTGGGCGAGCGTCGCCGGGGTGCCTAGTCCGCAGGACCGGTGCCAGTTGCCATGACGGCGTCCGAACGTCCGGCCGGGCTCGGCTATGCCGACCCCGGCCGAGCCCCATTCGAAGGAGCGGTCAGGGACGCTTCGATGAATTGTTCGATATCGCCGTCCAGGACCCGCTGTACGTCGCCCGACTCCACGCCGGTGCGGTGGTCCTTCACGAGGGTGTACGGGTGGAGGACATAGCTGCGGATCTGGCTGCCCCAGTCTGCGGCGCGCATCTCACCGCGCTCCTTCGCCTGCTCGGCCTCCTGCTCGAGCACGCGTCGCTCGAGCAGTCGCGCACGCAGCACCCGCATCGCGATGTCACGGTTCTGTAACTGCGAACGTTCGTTCTGCGATGCGGCGACGAGACCTGTCGGAAGGTGGGTGATCCGCACCGCGGTCTCGGTCTTGTTCACGTTCTGGCCCCCCGCTCCGGTGCTGCGGTAGGTATCGATCCGCAGCTCATCGGACCGGATCTCGACCTCGGTCTCCGCCTCCACCTGGGGCGTCGGATCGACGAGGGCGAATGAGGTCTGCCGGCGCTTCTGGAAGTCGAAGGGCGAGATCCGCACGAGGCGATGGGTGCCACGCTCGTGCTTGAGATAGCCGTACGCGTAGTCGCCATCGATGGACAACGTGGCGCTCTTGAGCCCTGCTTCTTCACCGGGCGTGCTGTCGAGGATCTCCGCCCGGAAGCCACGCCGCTCCGCCCAACGCAGGTAGAGGCGCACGAGCATCTCGGCCCAATCGGCGGCGTCGGTCCCGCCAACGCCGGCGCTGATGGCCAGGAAGGCCGGCCGCTCGGCGTACGGTCCGGAGAGCTGCGC
>JANLWM010000319.1:0-3614 GCA_031364525.1 Chloroflexota bacterium
TCATCGCGGTTCACGCTCGTGACCACAGCGTGCTTCACGCCCATCTTCGCTACCGCCTCGCCGACGTGCGCGGGCTCGGCGAGGTCGAGCTCATTCGGCCGGCCGGTCTTCACCGCGCAGAAGCCACACGATCGCGTGCAGGTGTCGCCGAGGATCATGAATGTCGCCGTGCCGGCGCCCCAGCACTCCGCCATATTCGGGCAGTGGGCCTCCTCGCAGACCGTGTGGAGGGACTTGCTCCGCATGAGCCGGCGCAGCTCCTCGACCTGCGGCCCCATCGGCAAACGGACCTTCAGCCAGTCGGGCCGCGAGCGGTCGATCGGCACCCGCTCATTGGCGATGCTCCGGCCGCGCGAACGCGGCCGCTCGATCTCGCCGGGCATCTCGAATGTGATCGGGACGAGCTCGGCCACTACGAGAGCGCGACGTTCGCGGGATCGACGCCCTGGATCCAGGCCTTGACGTCCGTGAGGAACCCTGCGGCCGTTGCTCCATCCATGATCCGATGGTCGAATGACATCACGACGTTGCCCATGGTCCGAATGCCGATGGTGTCGTCATCAAGCGCGACCACCCGTTTCCCGATGGCCTCGGTCGTCATGATCGCCGCCTGCCCGGGATTCACGATCGGGTAGCTGAGGTACGTGCCAAGGGTCCCGCCGTTGTTCACGGTGAACGTGCCGCCCTCGAAGTCCTGGATCGTGAGCTTCTTGCCCCGCGCACGGGTCGCGAGGTCGCGCACCGCGCGCGCGATGCCGGTGATCGACAGCTCGTCGGCGTTCTTGATGACCGGCACGACAAGGCCTTCCTCGCCCAGCGAGATCGCGATCCCGATGTTGATGGCCCGGACCTTCAAGATGCCCCGGTCGGTCCATTTCGCGTTCACGAGCGGATGGCGACGCAGCGCGATGGTGACCGCCTTGATCGCGAACGGCAGGTACGTGAGCTCGTAGCCCTCGCGGGTCTTGAACATCTCCCGCACCGAATCGCGGAACTTCGCCACGTGCGTCCAGTCGATCTCCATCATGGCGGCGGCATGCGGGATCGTGGTCTTCGAGAGGACCATCGCGTTCGCGATGGCCTTCCGCATCTGCGTGAGCGGCACGGTCTCGTCGCCGGCCATTGCCTGCGGCATTTCCGGCTGCACCGTCGCGGCAGCCCGTGGCGGCTGTGGCCGGCTCTGCGCAGGCGGCTGGGCGATGAACTGTTCGACGTCCTGGCGCGTGACCCGCCCGTTGAGGCCGGTGCCCTGCACCCGGTCGAGATCGATGCCGTGCTCGGTCGCGAGCCGCCGAACGACCGGAGTCGCGCGGACGTCCCCGTTCGACGACGGAGCAGAAGGGACGGGGGACGACCCTTGAGGAGCCGCTGACGGAGATTGACGCGGTGACTGTGGCGGCGGGGCCGCCTGCGACGGCGGCAGTTGAGGCGCCGCCGGAACTTGCGGGCTAGCGGCCGCGGCGGCCGGAGGCGTCGCCGAGTTTGCCGCCGCCGCAGGCGCCCCCGCCGCCGCGGCAGGAGCCTCAGCAACACCAACGTCAACAGCATCGGCCGTCTCGAAGGTCGCGAGCAACGTCCCGATCGGGACCGTGTCGCCCTCCTTCACCTTGACGTCCTTCAACGTGCCGGCGACCGGCGACGGGATCTCGGTATTCACCTTGTCCGTCTGGACCTCGACCAGCAGGTCGTACTTCGCGACCACCTCGCCGGGCTGCTTCAGCCACTTGCCGATGGTGCCTTCCGTGACCGACTCGCCCAGCTTGGGCATCTTCAGCTCGAACACGCTCATGGCCGTTGGATCCCGTTCAGGTTCATCTCAATACGCCGCCAATTCCCGCATCTTCATAGCGATATTGTCCGCGTTCGGCAGGAACGCGTCTTCCTGGATCTTGTTGAACGGCGTGGCCGGCGATTCCGGCCCTGCCAGCCGCATCACCGGAGCGTCCAGAGAATCGAACGCCTCCTCCGCGATCATCGCGCAGATCTCGGCGCCCGCACCGAACATCCGGTTGTCCTCGTACACGACCAGACACTTGCCGGTCTTGCGCGCTTCGTTGAGGATCGTGTCGGCGTCCAAGGGACGAAGGCTCCGGACGTCGACGACGTCGACGGAAAGGCCCTCACCGGAGAGCACGTCCGCCGCCTCGAGGCAGCGGTGCAGCATCAGCCCATACGCGTAGACCGTGATATCGGTCCCCGCCCGTTTCACATCGGCCGGACCGAGGGGGATCGTGAAGTCACCGTCGGGGACGTCGCCCTTCACGGCGCGATAGGTGGCCTTGTGCTCGAGGAAGATGACCGGGTCGGGATCGCGGATCGCGGATCGCAGCATTCCGGTGATGTCCTTCGGGGTGCTCGGCACGACGACCTTGAGCCCGGGCACGTGCGCATAGAAGGCCTCGAGCGACTGGGAGTGATAGAGGGCGCCGTGCACCCCTGCACCCCACGGCATCCGGATGACGATGGGAACATTCCACTGGCCGTTCGACCGGTAACGGATCCGCGCCGCCTCGTCGACGATCTGCTCGAAGGCCGGCGTGCTGAAGTCGGCGAACTGCATCTCGGCGATGGGAATGAGCCCGGCGATCGCGGCGCCGATCGCGACACCGACGATGTTCGATTCGGCGAGCGGCATGTCGATGATCCGGTCCGCGCCGAACTCCTCGATGAACCCTTCGGTCGCGCGGAACACCCCACCCCGGACACCAACGTCCTCGCCAAGGATGATGACCCGCTCGTCACGACGGAGCTCGTCACGAAGGGTGTCGTGGACCGCTTGGATGTTGTTCTTCTCCACTGCTCGTTTCAGCCTAGGCGCAGGTCGGGGAACTCGCGGGGCCGACGCTCGCGCATCATGGCGTAGACCGCCTCGACGATCTGCTCGCGGTTCGGCTTCGCGAAGTAGTCGCCGTCGACGCCAACAGGCGCGCGATGTTCGGCCGCCGCGAGCGTCCGCGGCGCTGCGTCGAGATGATCGAATCCGTGTTGGACCTCCAGTGCCTCGCGGAGGATGAACGCCGAGGCGCCGCCAGGCACGTCCTCGTCGAGGACGAGCAAGGCGTTGGTCTTCCGGAGCGACTGAGCGATCGAGCCGCGCAGGTCGAACGGGTTCAGGGTCTGCACATCGATGATCTCGACATCGATCCCCATCGAGCTGAGGGTCTCCGCGGCCTCGAGCGCGATCCGGACGAGTGCGCCATACGTGACGAGCGTGAGATCGCTCCCCGCCCGGACCGTCTCGGTGACGCCTAGGGGAAGCCGGAACTCGCCGAGGTTGTCGGGTACCCGCTCCTTCAGGCGATAGCCGTTCAGGACCTCGATGACGATGGCCGGATTGTCCCCGCGGAACAGCGTGTTGTAGAAGCCCGCGGCCTGCACCATGTTTCGCGGCACGGCGACGTAGATACCACGGAGCGCGTTCAACACCACCGACATCGGCGATCCGGTGTGCCAGATCCCCTGCAGGCGATGACCCTTCGTCCGGATGATGACGGGCGCCTTCTGGCCGCCCGCGGTGCGGTAGTGCAGCGTCGCGAGATCGTCGCTGGCGAGCTCGAGCGCGTACAGCAGGTAGTCGAGGTACTGGATGTCGACGATCGGCCGCAGCCCGCGCA
>JANLWM010000020.1:0-2488 GCA_031364525.1 Chloroflexota bacterium
CATGGAGGTCGCTCAGTTCGGGAAGTTCCTCCAGGAGCGCTGGGGCGTCTCCGCGATGCCTGTCGCCGCTGCCGCCCCGTCGGGTGGTGGTGCCAGCGCACCGGCCGCTGAGGAGGAGAAGACCGAGTTCACCGTCGTCCTGAAGGAGACGGGGGCCTCGAAGATCAACGTCATCAAGGCGGTCCGCGAGATCACCGGTCTCGGCCTCAAGGAGGCCAAGGACCTGGTCGACGGCGCGCCGAGGCCGATCAAGGAGAACGTCAGCAAGGCCGAGGCTGAGGCGGTCAAGAAGAAGCTCGAAGACGCCGGAGCCACGACCGAGACGAAGTAGCGAAGAGCGCGAAAAGGGCCTGAATTCAGGCCCTTTTCGTATCGCGCGCACCCATCTTCGGTAGCGGCCTCGGTCGCCTGCCTGCCTGCTTGAGAGGGGGGCGCTAGAGTTCCCCGAGCGGGACCGCCTCGGCGGGATCGCGAAAGGTGCCGGACCGGGACCACGCAACGGGCGGGGTCCCGGTCTTGGTTTTCTGGCGGTCTGTGGAGACGAGGGCTACACCAGGTACGAGCCGAGCGAGCGTCCGTCGAGGAATCGCGCGCCGGCTTCGCGCCCCAGCAGCAGGGCCGTCTTCGCGAGCACTTCGGCCTCCGCGCCGGTCGCGGCGAGGACCGAGACCTCGACCAGATCCGTATCCGCCGGCAGGCCCGTACGCGGATCGATGAGGTGGTGCAGTCGCGGTCCCCAGCGCCGTCCCTCGGTGCCGCTCGTGGCGGCGCCCATGTCCCGAAGCAGCACCGTCGCGGTGCCGAAGCCCACGGGCCAACCGTCTCCATCCGGACCGGCCCCTCTCGCGCAGAGATCGCCCCCGAGGTTCGCGAGCGCATTCGGACCGATCCGCTCCGCGGCGCGATCGGCAAGCCAGCCTTTGGCGATGCCGCCGAGATCGATCGCCGTTCCGGCTCGCAGGCGCGCGCGATGCGCTTCGACCTCGAGCATGTCCGGCAATGGGGGAGCGATGACCGGCCCGCCGCTCGCCGCTATCGGCCCCGCCGCGAAGTCGCGGGTGTACCCCGCGGCCAGCAGCGCGGGGAGCACGCCGATGTGGACCAGCCCGTCGCTCTCTTCATAGGCGCGCAGCGATCCCTGGAGCAGCGCCTCGAGCTCGGCGCTCACGTCGACCCAGCGCCCCGCGGCCGCGTTGAGCCGCGAAAGCTCGCTGCCCGGGCTGAAGCGCGTCAGCCGGTCGTGCATCCCGGCCAGCCAGACCCGAGCAGCGGCCAGATCGGCCGGCCCAACGGCGAACAGCTCGCAGCCACCGCCCAGGGAATCGAACCGGAGCGCTGCCGTGACCATCCTCGCCAAATAGTGGCGGAGTCCGCGATTACCGACCGATTTAGGCGGATTCGGGCTGATTTGACCCCTTGACACCGACCCCCGGTGAGTCGAAACTTCACCGTTCCCAGTTGACCCAGGCCCACCGCCGTCCTACGATGACGGCCTTGCCATTCGTCTATCCACTCCGTTTTCGCGCGCCCGCGCGTCCCCGGCGACCGTAACTCTGAGGAGGGCTTCCGTATGTCCATGACCCTCGACCGCGCTGCCGCGTCCCCGGTCGAGCGCCGCAACTATGCGTCGCTTCCCGAGGTCCTGCCACTGCCGAACCTCATCCAAACGCAGATCGACTCCTTCAAGTGGTTCTGCGAAGAGGGCCTCGGCGAGCTGTTCGCGGAGATCTCGCCGATCCAGGACTTCACGGGGAAGAACCTCGACCTGAAGTTCTTGAACAGCGAGTTCCGTGAGCCGAAGTACTCCGAGGAGGAGTGCCGCACCCGCGACCTCACCTTCAGCAAGCCGCTGTGGGCCCGCGTCGAGCTCGTGAACAAGGAGACCGGTGAGGTCACCGAGCAGGATGTCTTCCTCGGCGACTTTCCGTGGATGACCGACAAGGGCACCTTCGTCATCAACGGTGCGGAGCGGGTCGTCGTCAGCCAGCTCGTCCGTTCGCCGGGCGTGTACTTCACCGCCATCGACGACCCGACGACCGGCCGCCAGCTCTACTACGGGAAGCTCATCCCGAACCGCGGCGCCTGGCTCGAGTTCGAGACGTCGAACAAGGACGTCATCTCGGTGAAGGTCGACCGGAAGCGCAAGCTCCCCGTGACGACCCTGCTGCGCGCGATCGGGTACTCGACCAGCGAAGAGGTCAAGGCGCTCTTCTCGACCGTTGACCTCGACCCCGAGCACCAGTACATCGCCTCGACCCTCGACAAGGACCCGACCCAGAACACGAACGAGGGTCTGGTCGAGGTCTACAAGCGTCTGCGTCCGGGCGATCCGCCCACGATCGACAACACCCGCAACCTCGTGAACGCGTTGTTCTTCAACTTCCGGCGCTACGACCTGGCGAAGGTCGGCCGCTACAAGCTGAATCGCAAGCTCGGCCTCGACCTCGACATGACGCACCGCACGCTCACGACCGAGCACATGACCTGC
>JANLWM010000044.1:0-7688 GCA_031364525.1 Chloroflexota bacterium
TTCGGATTCAGCGTCCTTGGTGCCGCGGCCGGTCTGGCCGGGAACATCCTCTACGGTCTCTCGGCCGTGATGCTGTTCCTCTCGCTGGCAGGCTTCGTCCACGCCTTCGTCACGCCGAAGGAGAAGGTGCTCTTCGCACCGACCGGCAGGTCGGTCACCGTCCCGACCACGGCGTAACGATCAGAACCGAGCTGCGTGGCAGAAGCCCGGTCGAGGCGACCGGGCTTCTGCTTGTCGGACGCCGGCACGACCATAGGCGTGGGGATCATCGCCCAACGATCCGCGCGATGTGCTTCACGCGCACAGGGCGCTGACGCCGTCGCCGATGCGGATGGTGCCTGTGCTCATGGGGATGATGCGGATCCCGAAGAATGTCTTGTGGTCCCACTGACGATGTCGGGCGAGCGTGCGCACGGGCTCCTTCCCCATTTCCAGCGTCTGCGGGTCGATCGTCGTGAGGACACATCGATCGCAGTGCTCCGCGAACCGGAATTCGACGCCGCCGATCTGGACGTGCCTCCAGTCGTCCTCGATGAACGGTGCACCGATGCCATCGACGACGACGGTCGGTCGAAACCGGGCCATCGCCATCGGCGCGGACGGCCTCTCGTCCCGCCCCTGTGCGTCCGTGGCCATCCAGTCATTCAGCTGGCTCAATGACGCCGTCGATGTGAGCAGGAGCGGTCCGGCGTCCGAGAGATTCAACGGCTCCCCCGGTCGACCGCCGTGATCCTGGGCGACCGTCCGGCGTCCGGGGTCATCGAGCCAGCCCAACCGCACCGGCCGGCCAAGCTGGTCCGAGAGCCAGTCATCGGCGTCGGCGCCCGTAGCGCGGACGCTCGCCAAACGCGAAAGGGTCGTCGCGACAAGCTCGCCGGTGGTCGGCGTGCCGACGCGGAGCGTCGACCCATCGCGAGCGGTCAGCTCGATCGCGCCATCATCCATCGGCGTCGCCGTCACGCCGAGCATGCGACGCTCGGCACGCGCGGTGAGCACGGTGCCATCGTGATTCAGCACGAGCCAACGCCGGTCGTGGCGGAGGCCCCACGGCTCGACGTCCGCTTCGCGGGTGGGAACGCCGCCAAGCGACTTGACCGGGAAGATGTTGATAGCAGTGAGGGTCGCGATCGTCATCGGCCGATCGTATCTCCGCATCCTCACACGGCGAGCGCCTTCGACCGTACGCCCGTCGGTCCGAGCCGACGGGCGTACGTGCAGCAGCGGGGCCGACGGTGTCAGTTCCGGGAGATCTCGATAGCGGTGGCGCTCGTCCCCAGTGGAAGGTGCACTGTGCAGCTCGACGTCAGTGTGACGGCCGGGCCGACCGCACCGGTCGTCATTGCGCAGCCGAGCGAGGCCGGGAGCCAAGCGAGACTCCCATTGACATCCAGAGCGTTGGTCGCGCTGGCCGCGATCGTGATCGTCGACCCGGCGGTGAACGTGTACGCGCACGATCCGCCCTGCAGGAATGAACTGGAGCGGAACGCGAAGCAGGACGACGGACCGCTTAGGGGGGCGGGGCTGATCGCCACGCTCAGCGTGTTCTCGCATCCACTGCTGCAGGTCGGGCTCAGCGTGAGGTTCAAGGTCGCGACGTTCGGCGTGAGCGTCGGAGTCGGCGTGGGCGTCGGAGTTGGCGTGGGCGGCGGGGGCGGCGGGGCCGATGCGACGCAGGCGAAGGTGATCTGGCCGGACCCAAATGGGGGGCCGGCCACCGTGACCTGGACGGTACCCGGCAGAGGAACCTGGAGAGGCACATTCGGATTGCCCGGAATGGTGCATGCGGCGCCGTTCAAGCTGCTCAAGCTCGCGGTGCCGCCGTCCCCCTTAGGTCCGGTGGCACCTGCGGGTCCAGGAGCGCCGGTCGCACCCTGGGGACCTTGCGGACCGGTCACGCCCTGGATGTTCCAGGTGAGGAGCGTCTCGTGCTTGGCGCAGCCGCGATCTTTGTCGTTGCCCCGGTCATCCGCTACCGGGCTCCTAAGGATCCTGATCTCGCCGCTCGATTGATTCACGCACGCGGAGATGAGTCCTGTGGACGCCGCTCCCGCGACGCCGAGGGTCGTCCCACCGACGAGCGCGGCGACCAGCGTGATGACCATGCCGAGCCTGCTACCTAGGAACCGGTGCGCAGATGAACGGAAAGACCCCAATACCCGCACTCCCTCAAGGGGAGCGGGCTAAGGACCCAGCGCCTGCACGCCCCCTTCGATGAAGAGTAAGGGACGCCACCTCGGTTCGACAATATTGACATATGCCGATATGGACATATCTTTGCGGCATGGCCCGAGCCGCCACGACCTCTGACGCGTTCAACGCTGTCGCCGAACCGCAGCGGCGGCGGATCCTCGTCCTTCTCAAAGGGCGCGAGCGACCGGTCAATGAGCTTGCCCGCGCACTGCGGATCACGCAGCCGCGCACGTCGAAGCACCTGCGCGTGCTTCGCGAAGTGGGGCTCGTGCGGGTCCGCGAGGCCGGCCAGCAGCGGCTCTACGGCCTCGACGCGCGCGGCCTCGAGCCGGTGCACGAGTGGGTCATCGGCTTCGAGCAGTACTGGAACGAGAACTTCGACCGGCTCAACGCGTACGTGAAGGGACTTCAGGAGAAGGAGCGCACAGATGGCAGGCGACGCTAGCAACGAGGCGGACCGGGAGATCGTCGTCTCGCGCATCATCGAGGGCCCCCGCCGGCTCGTCTTCGACGCATTCACCAGCGCCACGCACCTTGCCCAGTGGTGTGCCCCAAAGGGCGCAACGATCACCACGAACGCGTTCGACTTCAAGCCGGGCGGAGTGTGGGACGCCACGGTCCAAGGGCGGGATGGCAGCGCCTATCCGAACCACTGGACGTGGCAGGAGATCGTTCGGCCGGAGCGCATCGTGTGGCTGTACGGGATGGGCAAGGATGACCCGCACCCCGTGAAGACCACGCTCACGCTCGCTGATCGCGGTGCCACGACCGAGGCGACACTGCGACTGGTCTTCGGCAGCAAGGAAGAGCGCGACGAGAGGGTCGCGAAGTACAGCGCCACGCAAGGCGCGAAGCTCACACTCGACGCGCTCGCAGCGTACGCAGCAACTATGAAAGGAAGTACGAACGCATGAAGACAATGACCTGTAGGCAAATGGGTGGTCCCTGCGATTCCCAGTTCCGCGGAACGACAGGTGATGAGGTCATCAAAGCGCAGGACAAGCACCTGAAGGAAGTGGTCGCCGGCGGTGACAAGACGCACGAGGAGGCGCTGAAGAGCATGAAGGGGCGGTGGAAGAACCCCATCGCCGGAATGGGGTGGTACATGAAGACCAAGAAGGCCTTCGATGCCCTTCCGGAAGACGCTTCGCCGCGATGACCGCGAAGAAAGGCACCGGGGCCAAAGCCTCCACGGGACTCACGGCGGAGGAACGCGCCGCGCTGAGGGAGACCGTCCAAGAACGGAAGGCGGCCGCCCGGGGCGCGAACGACGAGAAGGCGCTTCTCGCGAAGATCGCCGAGATGCCCGAACCGGATCGCGCGTTGGCCAAGCGCCTCCATGCGATCATCACCGCGAGCGCGCCGGCGCTCTCGCCAAAGACCTGGTACGGGATGCCCGCGTATGCCAAGGACGACAAGATCGTCTGCTTCTTCCAGAGCGGGCAGAAGTTCAAGACGAGGTACGCCACCCTCGGCTTCCAGGACGCGGCGGACCTCGACGAAGGTCACATGTGGCCGACCGCGTATGCGCTGACAACGTTGACCCCCGCCGACGAGGCACGGATCGGCGCGATCGTGAAGAAGGCGGTGCGCTGAGACACCGCACGGCGATCGCAAGTAAGAACGCGAGTCATTGCTGGTTTGATGTGACTACCTGACGGGCGGAGCCGAGGGGGTCGCGGGACGGGCCGCGCGAAACGCGGCATCCGACAGCGTCATCGCATGATCTTGGGGAGTGGCGGCGGCGCGAGGTGATGTTGCTCGGTAGGCCCAACGTAGGTTGCCCTCGCGTGCTCGTGAGGACCCTCGATCGTGACCTCGATCCGCACCGGTGACCTGACTATCCCCTCGAGGTGGTGCGGCTCGATGCCCGATGTAGCAAGCAGCGTGAACGTGATGCGCTCGCCTTGATCGGTCTCGAGGTAGAAGACCTCACCGTCCAGCTCAATGAGCCTGCCAGTCACCATCTCAGCCATGCGCGTCACACTTTCGCGGACGGTTTGCTCTCGGCGCGTGACCTGATCGGCGGCCAGGACGACCCAACGGTTCCGTGACGCAGGGACGCAGCCGGACCGGACCTATCGAGCGCAATCCGCCCCAACCGCATTCTATCGATCCTGATCTGTATCGAGCTTGGTCGTACGCGCTTGCGGGCGGGTCGTGACGGCGTGGCCACCGCTTCGCACGACCATGCGGCGGAGGTGCAGACATGGCCGAGCTCAAGACAAAGCATTCACGGCCGACGGCCGCGTAGCACGCCGTTCATGGCGTCAGCGGCGGTGGGCAGCGTGGCGTTCGTTCAGGTCAGGGCGTCCGAAGCTGTTCGATCACCCGCCGAAGCTTGGTTCCGGCCTCCACTGCGACCGCATGCGCCACGGGGTCCGCTTTGAGGCTGCCCAGCATTTCAATAGGGTCTGCGGCTGTGACGACCGAGCCGGTGCCCTCTTCGTAGACGGTGACGTTGCACGGCAGCATCAGGCCCACAGCCAAGTTCGCTGAGAGCGCGCGGTGCGCCAGCGCTGGATTGCACGCGCCAAGGATCACGTAGCGGCGAAAGTCCGCATTGAGCTTCTCCTTGAGCGTGGCTTGGATGTCGATCCGAGTAAGCACGCCGAAGCCTTCGGCCTTGAGCGCGGCGGTGGTCTTCTCGACGGCCTGCTCGTAGGGCAGGTCCACCGTACGGCGAATGCCGATGTCAGTGGTCATGGCTCTTGGTCCTCCTCGTGAAGGTGTCGACGCGAACAGGTAGTTCTCTGCTGCACCTGTGACCAAGGTACGGGTCACCACTTCGTTCACCGATCAGTGTCGGCGGGCCACCGCCGCTAGCGTGGCGTTCCCGTGGAGGGTCCACGGACGACCGCGATCACCCCAAGGATGAGCAGCGCGACGACGAGGACCATCGGGATCCACATCCATCCGCCCATCCAATTGTTCGTCATGTAGTCCCAGTTCATCATCTCGTGGCCTCCTATCGAGCGTCTACGACGGATCTTGCGTCTCTTCTTGTTGGGTCGCGAGTGCCGTATGGCCCTTGAGTTGAGACCCAACGGCACCGTTGTTGTGTACGGAACGACAGGGCCGATCTGTAACACTGTCGTTGCGTTCGTCGCCTACATCGGACCGTGGCCCTCTCGGTCAGCCGGACCACTTCACGCTTGGGATGGCGATCGCGCCGCCGGCTACGTCATGTTTCCCATGCTGGCACTCCTAGCCGCAGGGCTGCTCCTCATCGCGGTACTCCTCCTCACGGCTCAGGATCTAAACGCCGGGTCACAGCCCGAAAGCGCGATCGCGGTGACGCGCGAGCCGGGCCGGCGTTTGCAGATCCTCCAGCTCGGACGCTGCCTTGACGCGCTTCGAGAAGTCGCCACCCTCCGTCGCCAAGACGTGTCGAACGAGCTCGTCGCGGGTGCGGCCACCGCCCCGGACACCTGGCCGGAGCTCCGCCGAGACGCGGGCGGCCGTCTCATAGGTCGAGGATGACTGGCATGACGGCCTCGAAGGAACCCGGCACGGTATCGATTCGCTCGCGGCGCAGGTAGCCGGCCCAGGCGGTCTGGCGATCGGCGTCCCTCGCGAACGCTTCGGTCATGACCGTTGAGCCGGCGGAAGTCGACGTCCCGCGACGCTCAACGGTCCGCGCCAGCGCCTGTGTGACGACGGCCCCCTCAAAAGGTGTCGTTGCCGCCAGGACGTACAGATCTCGAAAGTCCTTCATCCGGCTGTTCGCCTCAGCAAGATCAATCGCGGCTTCAAACTTCTCTGCAATCACGGTTTCCAGTGGGTAGGTCAGCAGCTGCGGAGGCGTGAAGTCGGTGAGCAAGGTCGGAAAAGCATGACGCGAAAGACGTCAGGCCGACCAACATAGAACCAGTTCCCCGGTGGCCGTCGATTCGACGCTGACCTCGGACGAACGGGCTCGGGGGACTGAGCTATCGCCCGCTGTTTAAGAGGACGCCAACGGTCTGGAACCAATGTGGCTCAGGAGATGGATTCCGCTCGATCGTCATACTCAGTCGACGCATGACCGCGATCGACCGAAGGTTGTCGTGCTCTGTCGTTGCCACGATCCGATGCAGACGTAAGACGTCGAACGCGTAAGAGATCATCGCGCGTGCGGCCTCCGTCGCAAATCCGTTCCCGGACTGATCGGGCAAGAGTGCCCAGAAGAGACCGACCTCCGGCGTGTAATGCGCGGTGCCGCCGAAGGACGGTAGTTGCCCGAACGGGGCAAGGCAGGGTGCGAAGCCGATAGCACCGATGAGCGCGCCACTGCTCCGCAGAACGATCGCTCGATCTCCGTATGGCGGTTGGCCCAAGGCACCGTGAGCTCCGTCTGCGAGGACGTTGTATTGCAGCAGTTGCCGGCTCACTTCGTCGGATCGATCGGGGTTCTGGCCAAACGCGGCATCCAGCATGTGCCTAAATGGAACGGCATCTTCCATCGCGAGCGCACGGATGAGCAGGCGATCGGTCGTCAGCGTTTTCACCGTTTGAGAGTATGGTTCAGAAAAGCGACCGTCACCGCAGAAAAGCGCACCAGCGCGGCGCCTCGCGGCAATCCCCGCGTAAACATTCAGCGAGTAGCCCGGATGGGATTCGAACCCATGACCTCTTCCTTGAAAGGGAAGCGCCCTAGACCGCTAGGCGACCGGGCCGCGACGGGAAGATTGTGGCTGAACCAGACGCGCGATGGCCGCTACAGCTCGCTCGGGCCGATGATCTCCACGAACCTCGCCGCGCCGCGGCGGAGGCGTCCGTCAAGCGTAACGAGGCGGCACCCGAGCATCCGCGCGAGCGCGACGTACTCCGCGTCGTACGTCTTCGCCCAGCCGAGCTCACGCGCGAGCGCGGTGGCCTCTTCGTAGAGACGCCGTGGAGCGCGTCGTTCGATCTTCGCATCCAGCAGCCGATCCAGCGCGACCTGCGCCTCATCGTCGCTGAGGCTCCCGCGCCAGACCAGCTCACGGAGCGTGGACGTCGCCTCCGACCACAGCAGTGCGGGCGCGACCGGCGAATGCCGCGCAAGCTGCTCCAGCCGACGAGGCATGAGCGCGGCGTCAACGACCGTCGTGGCGTCGAGGACGATCACGTCAGATCAGTGCGAGGAGCGCTGGTCACGAAGGATCGCAACGATCTCCGTGCCGTGGGGTGAGAAGCCGGGCAGGACATCTCCACCGAGCAGACCGTCGAGGTCGGACTCCTCGATGACATGCTGCGCGCCCACCTTGCGCGCCGACAGCTTGCCCTCCCTGATCCATCGACGGATCGTCTCGGGGTTGCGACGTGTGCGCCGCGCGGCCTCCGGTACAGTGAGCATGTGTTGTAGCATACCACAACAGCGGTCGGACCCGGCTCATTCGTTTCGCGCGCGGTGACGGACCTCCTCATCGTCGGGGGACCCGCTCAATGACCGAGTAGGGCTCATATGCTCCGTCCGTGCCGTTCAAGACCATTATCGAGCCGTTCCGCATCCACTCGGTCGAGCCGCTCAAGCT
>JANLWM010000080.1:0-5178 GCA_031364525.1 Chloroflexota bacterium
GTCGTGATGCGCTGGCGTGACCCGGAGCTCCGTCAGGAGGCGCTGGACATGCTCGTGCACCTGCAGACGATGTACGGCGAGCAGACCGAGCTCGTCTACCGGCGGCAGGACCCGCGCCTCAAGTTCACCTCCGAAGCGCAGACCAGGCTCTGGGACGAATTCGCGACCGTTCTCTAGCGCGACCACGCGTACCATTCGCGGATGTTCGTCGTTCCAATAGGTGCGATGGACGACAAGAGGGGGCGACCGACATGCAGGATCGGGCACACACACCGGCGGATAACGCGCTCAACGCACTGCTGGGCCGGGGCTCGGAGTTCGACGGCAAGCTGAACTTCGAGGGTACGGTCCGCATCGACGGCACCTTCACCGGAGAGATCGGGACGAACGACATGCTCATCGTCGGTGAGGGCGCGAAGGTCACGGCCGACATCACCTGCGGCTCCATCATCGTGAACGGCGAGGTCACCGGGAACATCAAGGCGACCGAGATGGTCGAGCTGCACAAGCCGGCGAAGGTCAAGGGCGACATCACCACCCCGTCGCTCATGATCGACAAGGGCGTCGTGTTCCACGGCAACGCGAAGATGGACGAGGCCGGCTCGAACCTGGTCACGCTCAACCGGCGCGAGGGCTCCTAGCGCTCGACCTTCTCTCCCGCGTCACGTTCGCTGCGCTCGCGCTCCAGCCGGATCTCCTGCTGGAGCGTCTTGCCGTGATGCGGGCAGTGTTGCCACCGGCAGGTGTGCTTCGGCTGCCAGAGGACCACGAGGGCGAACGCCCCGATCCCCAGGAGCTCTGCCACTAGCTGCGCGACGAGCTGTTCCGGCTGCATCACGGCCTCCTAGTCGGCCCCCCGCATTGCGCAAAACGTGCCATGTGAGTTTTCCGTGACAATTCGCCCATGCGGATGTCGAAGATGTTCGGCCGGACCTTGCGGGATGCGCCCGCGGACGCCCAGACGCCGGGCCACCAGCTGATGCTCCGCGCCGGGATCGCCCGCCCGCTGGCGGCCGGCCTCTACACCTGGCTGCCACTCGGCTTCCGGGTGCAGAAGAAGGTCGAGCAGATCATCCGAGAGGAGCAGGACCGGATCGGGGCTCAGGAGATGGAGATGCCGGTCCTCACGCCGGCCGAGTTCTGGAAGGAGACCGGGCGGTGGGATTCGCTCGAGCCGATCACCTTCCGGACCAAGGACCACAACGGACGTGAGTACATGGTGAGCTACACGCACGAAGAGCTCATCACGCATCACGGCCGCGAGGAGATCTTGTCGTATCGCCAGCTGCCGGTGATGGTCTATCACTTCCAATCGAAGGGGCGGGACGAGGCGCGGCCGCGCGCCGGGCTACTGCGCGTGCGCGAGTTCGTGATGAAGGACGCGTACTCGTTCGATATCGACGAGGCTGGCCTCACGAAGTCGTATGCGGCGCAGCATGGGGCCTACGTCCGCACCTTCCAGCGGATGGGGCTCGACGCCGTGAGCGTCGAGTCGGACACCGGAGCCATGGGTGGCGATCTCGCGCACGAATTCCAGGTGCTCACGGACGTCGGCGAGGACACCATCGCCGTCTGCGAGACGTGCGACTACAGGGCGAACATGGAGAAGGCCCGCCGGACCATGTCCATGGTCGCCGCCAATGACGCCGCCCCCGCGGCCACGCCGATCGCGACCCCCGGGGTCACATCGATCGAGGCCCTCGAGAGCTTCCTCAGCAGGCCGGCGTCGGCCTTCCTGAAGACGCTCCTGCTTCGCGCCGGCGACGCGGTCGTCGCCGTGGTCCTCCCCGGCGACCGCGCGGTCAATGACGCGAAGCTCCGCAAGCTGCTCGACGTGAGCCAGATCGTGTTTGCCGGCGACGCCGACGTCGCCCGTGTCGGCGGGGTGGCCGGCTTCATCGGGCCGGTCGGCCTGAAGGCCCGGGTCATCGTGGATACGAGCGTCGAGGGCCAGGGCTACATCGCCGGAGCCAACACGAAGGACACCCACCTCGAGAACGTGGTGCCCGGTCGCGACTTTCCCGACACGGACCGCGCCGACGTGCATGACGTGCGGGCGGGCGACCTCTGCCCGGTCGACGGGGGGCCACTGGCCCTCAAGCGCGGCGTCGAGGTGGGGAACATCTTCGCCTTCAGCACGTACTACTCGGAGAAGATGGGCGCGACCTTCCTCGCGGAGGATGGGACGCGCAAGCCGTTCATCGGCGGTTCCTACGGTATCGGCGTTGGTCGGGCGGTCCAGACGATCATCGCGACGAGCCACGACAAGAAGGGGATCATCTGGCCGTTCAGCGTCGCGCCGTACGAGGTCCACGTGGTCGGGCTCCCGATGAACGACGAGACCGTGCGGTCCACGGCCGATGCGCTCGTCGCGACGCTCGAGGCCAAGGGTGTCGAGGTCCTGTTCGACGATCGCGACGAGTCGGCCGGCGTGAAGTTCGCCGACGCCGATCTCATCGGCATCCCGTACCGGGTCACTGTCAGCAAGCGGTCCCTCAAGGAGAAGAGCGTCGAGCTCAAGGGTCGTGCGTCGAGCGAAGCGGAGCTGGTCCCGTTGGACCTCGCCGCAGACCGCATCCAGGACATCGTCCGCCGGGCGCGAGAGGCGGCGGCCCGGTGAGCATGGCCCCGCGGTCGGTCGCGCCGGTCGCGCGTGATGATGAGCACAGCCTCGAGACGTCCCTCCGGCCGCAGCGCCTCACCGACGACGAGTACATCAACCAGGAGAAGGTGAAGGCCAACCTCCGGATCCTCATCCAGGCGGCGCAGCAGCGGCACGAGCCGCTCGAGCATGTGGCCCTCTACGGCCCGCCGGGGGTGGGGAAGACCTCGCTCGCGAATGTCATCGCGCATGAGCTCGGCGTCGCCATCCGCGTGACCAGCGGGCCTGCGATGGAGCGCGCCGGCGATCTCGCCGCGATCCTCACCAACCTCGAGCCCGGCAGCGTGCTCTTCATCGACGAGGTCCACCGGTTGCCGCGGATCGTCGAGGAGGTCCTTTATCCGGCGATGGAGGACTTCCATCTGGACATCGTGCTCGGCAAGGGACCCGGTGCCCGCACCCTGCGCCTGCCGGTCCCGCACTTCACGCTCGTTGGCGCGACGACGCGGATCGGCCGTCTGTCGTCGCCCCTCCGCGACCGCTTCGGAGCGACCTATCGTCTGGATCTCTTCACGCCCGGATCCCTCGAGCTCGTCGTGAAACGCTCGGCCCGCATCCTGGGAGTGTCCATCGAAGCGGCGGCCGCCACGGAGATCGCGCGACGATCACGCGGTACGCCACGGATCGCGAACCGCTGGCTCAAGCGGGTGCGCGACTACGCGCAGGTGAAGCACGACGGCGTCATCACGCTGGCGGTCGCGAAAGAGGCGCTGCTGTCGCTCGAGGTGGACGAAAAGGGCCTCGATGCTGTTGACCGGATGCTCCTGTCGGCGATCGTCGAGAAGTTCTCCGGCGGTCCGGTGGGCCTCGAGACCCTGGCCGCGGCGGTGAGCGAGGACACCGAGACGATCGAGGACGTCTATGAGCCGTACCTCCTGCAGGAGGGCTATCTGCAGCGGACCCCCCGCGGGCGGATCGCGACCGAGCGGGCCTACGCGCACCTTGGCATCGCCGCGCCGCAGCGCAAGGGGACCCTGTGGGAGGACCCCGCGACGGGATAGAGGCGTGCGACAATGGACGAGATGACTGCAGAAGAAGGCTCTCAGGCGACGAGCGCGAATGTGAACCTCGACCCCATCGTTTCCGACGTCGAGAAGCAGGAGAAGGTCCTGAACGCGCTCCAGGCTGTGCTCGACCCCGAGATCGGGCTATCGGTCATCGATCTCGACCTCATTCGCGAAGTCGTCTTTACGCCTGACGAGGCCGAGGTGCGGATGGTCCTGACGACACCGTTCTGCCCGTACGGGCCGATGCTGATCAACCAGATCCAGTCGGTGTCCGAGCAGGCCGCCGAGATGCCGGTGAAGGTGACGGTGCTCCCAGACAAGTGGGAAGCGCCGCCCTGGCTGCGCTGAGCTAGCGGCCTTCCCGGGCCGGGCGCATGCCCGGCTCCACCGCGCGCGACAACACGAACAGCACGTCCGACAGCCGGTTCAGCCAGG
The DNA here is from genome assembly GCA_031364525.1 of Chloroflexota bacterium. Classification (GTDB taxonomy): domain Bacteria; phylum Chloroflexota; class Limnocylindria; order P2-11E; family P2-11E; genus UBA4735. The sequence continues at coordinate 4,105 of JANLWM010000080.1, forward strand.
GGAGCAGGTGCCCGCCGTCGAGCTGTCCCGCATCCACGAGCGCGACGACGCGCCGCTCCGCCCGCCGCGCGACGCTGCGGGCAAGATCGAGGCGCGATGACAGCTCATCCTCGCCGGGGATCACGAAGCGAGCCGCGATGTCGACGGTCGCGCGTAGCGAGGCGGCGTGCTCCTCGAGCTCAGCGATCGCCGACGCGTCGATGCGCTTCGGCAGCCGCGCCCGATCGCTCTCGGGTGTTCCGACCTCGGACATCACGATGTAGAGCCCTCGCTGCAGCTCGAGGATGGTCTCCGCGATGGTGCCGGTCGCGATGGATCGGGCCACGCCGAGGACCGCCTGCGTCTCATCGAGGTCGCCGAGGGCCTCGATCCGCGGGTCACTCTTGCGGATCCGTCCCGGACCGAAGAGCGATGTGTCGCCGCGGTCGCCGGTCTTCGTCGTCACGCGCGCCTGGGGCCTCGGATCGGGCACGCGCGCAAGCATAGGCACGCGTCGCCGCTGCTATGCTCGCCTTGCTTCCAGACGTTTTCGAGGAGGGTTCACCGTGCCCACTGGCGGCGGCGACTCAGGCGGCAAGAAGTCCAAAAAGAAGTCCAAAGAGCAGCTCGAGAAGGAGCTCAAGAAGCGCGGCACCGGCTTCGCGCCGACCGCTGCACCGATGACCTTTGAGGTCATCAAGCCCAAGCGCAAGGAGAAGTTCTAAGCGTGGCGGCGCCGAGCAAGCCCGTGCCGTTGTCCTCCGAGGGGTCAAAGAAAGTGAGCGAGAAGTCCAAGGCCATCGACGCTGCCATCCTCCAGATCGAAAAGCAGTTCGGGAAGGGCTCGATCATGAAGCTCGGCGCCAACACCGACGAGCAGATCGAGAGCATCCCGAGCGGCTCGCTGGCGCTTGACCTGGCCCTCGGCGTCGGGGGCTACCCGCGCGGCCGGGTCGTCGAGATCTACGGCCCCGAGGCCGGCGGGAAGACCACGCTCGCGCTCCATGCCGTGGCCGGCGTGCAGCGGAGCGGCGGCACCGCGGCGTTCATCGACGCCGAGCACGCGCTTGACCCGGGCTGGGCCCGCATCTGCGG
>JANLWM010000177.1:0-2352 GCA_031364525.1 Chloroflexota bacterium
CATCGAGGTGACCGTCTCCTGCCCCGAGACGGCGGCGCTCGTTCTGAAGACCACGTTCCACCCGAACTGGCGCGTCACGGTCGACGGCGTGGCCGAGACGACCTTCATGGTCTCGCCCTCGTACCTTGCGACCGTCGTGCCGCCTGGCCGCCACCTCGTCGTCGCGGAGTACCGGTCCGATCCGTGGCGCACACCCCTGCTCGTGATCGGCGCGTTCGTCGCCGTTGGGCTCGTTGTGTTCCGCCGCCGCGTGGAAGCGCTCGTGGCGCGCCTCGCTACGGGGCGAAGCCGTAGAGCCGGATCGTGACCAGGAAATATGCCGTGACGAGGACCGACAGGACCACAACGCCCAGGAACAGCCGCGAGGGCCGGTGCCAGCCGGCGGGCGTCCACGCCGCGCCGATCGCTACGAGGACGATGAGGAACGGCTGCAGGTCCAGGCTGTAGCGATACCCGTACTGCTCGTAGCCGACGGTCGCGAAGATCCATCCCGGAATGGACACCAGCGCCGCGCACAGCCCGACCGCCCGCCATCGTGGATCCCGCCACAGCTTCACGATGCCTGGTGCGAGCCAGAGGTATGCGGGCGTCGTGAGCAACAGACTCGTTCCATATCCGCGCGGGCGAAGGAAGAAGAACGGCTCGTTGTCGACGAAGAGCGGAGGCTCGATGAATATCGCGTAGAGCTTGCGCGGGATGTACGAGAGGCTCATGAACCCGCGGGCGAGCGCTGGATCGGTGGCCTGATGCAGCTGCGGACCGTAGATGTCGAGCGGGTTACCCCAACGCAAGAGGTCATACCCGCCTTGGAGGAGCGCGAACGGGGCGGCACCGACGCCGAGCAGGAGGGCCGACCGGAACACGTCGCGCGTCGAGGCGCCGTCGCGTCGTGCGAGCAGCAGGAGTCCAGGCGCCGCCAGGCCAGTCGGAGTGCGCGCGAGGGCCGCCGCTCCGACGCATGCGCCGATGAGCAGCGCGGATCGCCGGGTCGCCGCCAGGTACAGGGCCACTGAGAGGAAGAACACCGCGGTGGAGTGCGCGACGAACCACGCTCGTCCATCGACGGACGTGAAGAGAAGAGTCGTGCCGAACGACGAGAGGACCGCGCACCAGGTCGCCAGTGTCCGGGGGACGGTCAGCGCGCGAAGCGCCAGGTACAGCGGCACGATGCTGAGCGCGCCGAAGACCGCAGACACGAAGACCTCGATCTGGTCGTGCGCACCGAACGGCACGAATGGCAAGGCCAGGATCGCCGGCAGGGGCGGTTGAACGTTGTAGAAGTGGCCGTCGCGGCCGGCCTCGATCTCGGAGAGTGGCGCGCCGTCCAGCCAGAGCCGCCCCTGCCAGATCGCGTAGGCCACTCTGCCGAAATAATCGAACGGCGTGCGGTGTCCGACGATGAGCGCGAGGTAGACCGCGAGCGCGATCGTCCCGAGGGTCAATGCGACGGCACGGTCGTCGCGCACGAGCCAGGCCCAGATCGAACGGACGGATGCGATCACGGTCGCGCTGTCAGGCGGCCGCGATCAGCGTCTGGGCGAGCCGGAGGGCGTGGGCGACGCGGGCGGCGCCGCTGTCGGGGCCGGTCCGGGAGCGGCGAACGACGGGTCTAGCTGCCGGCCCTTCGCGACCTCGGCGTCCCCCTCGGCGACGGAACCGCTGACGCGCAGGAGGAGACCGAGGTTGTAGTGGGCTGCAGCGTTATTGACATCGAGGACCACGACCCTGCGGTACAGCGCGATCGCGTCCGCAACGGCGTCCTGCTGGGCGCGGACGTAGGCGAGGCCGAACATCGAGCCGACGTGGTTGCCGTCGATCTCGAGGGCCTGACGGTAGTACCCCTCCGCGATGCCGGGCTTGTTCGCGACCCGCGCGATCTGGCCGAGGTTATAGAAGGCCAGCATGTTCTTGGGGTCGGCCGAGAGCGTCTCGTAGTACGCCCGCTTGGCGTCCTCCGGCTTGCCGGCGTTCTGTGCGGCAACGCCCCGGGCGAGCGCGTCGCCGGCCGGGTCGGCCTTGCCAGAGTTGCACGATCCCGCCACCGCGCCGGCCAGCACGAGGCCCGCGAGGCCCAGGCGCGCCATCTTGATCGTGATCGACCGAGGCATGGACACACTCCGTTCCCGATGTTCCCGTAACGGACCCTTCGAGGCGGGACCGTAACAGGGAGCGTACCTGCGGCCGGCGATCGTCCGGCTCCGCCTTTCGGGGGAGGCGGCGGGCCGCTCCGCCGCGTACCGTTCGGTGGTCATGGTCGGAAAGAAGCGCAAGGACCGGGCTGAGACCGAAGAGGCGCCCCTCGATCTGGCGTCCCGGATCGGCATGCCCGGCTCGCCCGAGCCCCTCCCGCCC
>JANLWM010000245.1:0-11697 GCA_031364525.1 Chloroflexota bacterium
GCCCTGGCCGCGATCGCCCTGCTGCTCGTGGGTGGCGCCGGGAAGGCCGCCGCCGACAGTATCTCCGGCGATCCGGCATTCGGCCTCAAGACCACTGCGGAACAGCTCCAGCTCGCGTTCGCGTTCGATGACACCACGCGCCTCGTGCTGCTCTCGGAGCAGGCCGATCATCGGCTCGCCGAGCTTGCACGCGCCATCACAACGCGTCCTTCCGCTGCCCCGACCGCGACCGACGAGTACTCGATCGCCGTCGTGCGGTTCACCGCAGCAGTTGACGCGCTCCGTGGCAGGTCCGGCACCAGTGCCGACAAGCGGACGGCGGCCGAGGACGTCGTCGATGCCGCGCACCTCAAACACGAGGCCGTGCTCGACGAGCTTCGGAAGAGCGCGCCCGCCGAGGCCCAGGATGGTCTGGAGCGCGCGAAGCTCGAGGCCGACAAGCTCCACGCATCGGACCGCCCGCTCCGGACACCGGAGCCCCCCGGAAGCCCGGAGCGCAGGGACCCGACGCGGTCACCGCAGCCCACCCGCACCGCGCCCCCCGTGCGCACGACCGAGCCGCCGCGGGCGAGCGAGCAGCCGCGCGGCCAGCCGACCCGCACCGCGCCCCGTCCCTCTCCGACGCGGTGAGCAAGAACAAGAAGCGGATCGTCCTCATCGAAGACGATGAGGACACTCGCACCACGATGACCGCGGCTCTCGAGGCGGATGGCCATGCCGTCGACGCATCGGCTGACGCGTTCCCCGACATCCGGCATAGCGGCGCCGACCTGGTGATCCTCGACCTGTTCCTGCATGGCGAGAGCGCCGGCTGGCGTCAGCTCGATGTTCTCACGATCGACCCGCTGACCCGCGAGATCCCGGTGATCATCTGCTCGGCCGCGATCGCCTCCCTCGGGTCCGCTCGCTCCAAGCTGGCCCTGCTGGATGTCACCGTGCTCGAAAAGCCATTCGACCTCGAGCAGCTCGGTGCAGTGGTCACCGCGGCGCTCGCGTCAGCTCCGCGGAAGCCCGAGATCGCCCTACAGGACTATTCCAGCAGCGGAAGCAACTGATCCAGCGTGCCGATGCGCTCGAAGCGTGAACCGGTGTGAAGACGATCGAGGTGTACCGCGCGAAAGCCTGCGGCGTCGGCCCACTCGAGCGGCTCGGCGTGCGAGTCCACAACGGTCGCCGAGCGCGGATCGACTCCAGAGTCCTCGATGATCCGGTCGTAATACCGGCGGCTCGTCTTGCTCGTGCCGATAAGGTCGGCCCCGTACGGCCGGTCGACGAGATCCCAGACCCCCATCCGGCGCATGTATTCCTCGAGCTCCCAGGCCTGACCGCCGGAGGCGAGGTGCAGCGTGACGCCTCTCGCGTGCATCGTGCGCATCGCGGGAGCTGCGTCCGGGTAGGCGCACTCGATGTTCCGCATCACGTGGAGCTGGCTCGCCCGGACAGTGCCCTCGATGTCCGTGGGGACGGCCACGCCCACGCGCTCGCACATCGATCGGAGCCAGCGCGGGTTCTGGGCCGGCCACCACTCCGGGCCCACGTCCAGCCCGCGCGCCTGTAGCGCCTGCCAGTCCCCCCAGATGGCCTCGAAGACGACGGTGTTCGCCTCGCCCCAGGCCGCTTCGGTCCCTCCGAACCGCGGCGCGAAGAACTCCCCGAGCAGCCGACGCCATTGCGGTGCGCGGCGCTCGTTGTCGTTCAGGACGCCACCGTCGTCGAGGAAGACGACGCGAACGGGTCTAGCCGGCGTTCTCACGGTCCGTGACACCACGCGCGAGCTGCGGCCACCGGCGGCGGACCGCCGCAGCGATGCCGTCTGCGTCCAGCCCGAAATGCTTGCGCCAGAGCGTTTGCGCGCCGTGGTCGACCCACTCGTCCGGGACACCGACGATCTCGAGCTCCACCTTGGCGCCGCGCTCCACGAAGAGCTCGCTCACCGCGCTTCCGAATCCACCAGCGGAGGCGTGCTCCTCGACCGTCAGCACCCGGCCGACCGTCGCAGCGAGCGCGAGGTATCGCTCCGCGTCCAAGGGCTTCGCGAAACGCGCGTTGACCACCGTCGCCTCGATGCCGTCCGCGGCGAGCGCCTCGGCCGCACGGAGCGCCGGTCCGACGATCGTGCCGTACGCGAGGATCGCGACGTCACCGCCTTCGCGAAGCGTCTCGGAGCTGCCGATCGCGATCTCGGTGAGCGGCGTGTCGAGCGTGGCACCGACGCCGACACCGCGCGGGTACCGATACGCGATCGGGCCACCACCGTTCTGGGCGTACCGCACCGCGGTCCAGACCATCTGGCGGAGCTCGGCCTCGTCCTTCGGGGCCATGAGCACCATGCCCGGCAGCGGTCGCAGGAACGAGATGTCGAAGAGGCCCTGGTGGGTGCGCCCGTCATCGCCGACGATGCCCCCGCGGTCCATCGCGAAAATGACCGGAAGCTCCTGGATCGCGACGTCATGCACGACCTGATCGAAGCCGCGCTGCAGGAAGGTCGAGTAGATGGCGACGATCGGCACGATCCCCTGGGTCGCGAGGCCCGCAGCGAACGTGACCGCGTGCTGCTCGCAGATCCCGACGTCGAACAGCCGAGTCGGGAATTCCTTGAACAGCGGTGTAAGGCCGGTCCCGGCGGGCATCGCGGCCGTGATCGCCACGACCTTTGGCTCGCGGCGCATCGTCTCGGCGACCGCGTCGGCGAAGACCTTCGTGTACTGCGGCGCCGTGGGCGCCACGCTGCCTGTCGCCGACACCCCATGCCACTTCTGGTTGTCCTCTTCAGCCGGCCCGTACCCGTGGCCCTTCTGGGTGTGCACATGCACGAACACAGGACCTTCGTCGAAGTCCCGGGCCTTGCGCAGGACGTTCTCGAGCGCGTCGAGGTCATGCCCGTTCACCGGACCGAAGTACGTGAACCCGAACTGCTCGAACAGGATGTTCGGGATGAAGATCGCCTTCAGCGACGTGAACAGCCGGCGCCGCGCCTCTTCAGCGAGGTCGCCGGCGGGCATGTGTTCGAGCACCGAGCGGGCCACGTGCTTGAGCTCCCGGTACGGGCTCGCCGTCCGCACCGTCTCCAGCATCCGTGACACCGCGCCCACGTTCGGCGCGATGCTCATGCCGTTGTCATTCAGGACGACGACCATCCGGGTGCGGCGCGCCCCGATGTCGTTCATCGCCTCCCAGGCCATGCCGGCGGTGAGGGCGCCGTCGCCGATGATCGCGACGACATGCTCGCCGCCGCCGTTCAGATCGCGGGCGACGGCCATTCCCTGTGCGGCCGAGATCGATGTGCCGGCGTGCCCTGCGCCGAACTGGTCGTGCTGGGACTCGGTGCGGGTGAGGAATCCAGAGATGCCGCCGAACTGACGGAGGCTGTCGAATTGATCGCGCCGGCCAGTGAGGAGCTTGTGCACGTAGCCCTGATGCCCGGTGTCCCACACGAGCTTGTCCGAAGGAGACGCGAACACGCGGTGCAACGCGACGGTGAGCTCGGTGGCGCCAAGGCTCGAGCTGATGTGACCGCCCGTTCTTTGGACGGCCTCGACCGTGTACTCGCGGATCTCGCGGCACAGCTGGGTGAGCTGGTCATGATCGAGGCCGCGGAGATCCGCGGGGCCCTCGATCCGCTCGAGGAGGGTCATCCATCGCTAGTCTACGAGGCGTGGCGCGACCGGAACCTCCGGCATTCGAGCGACGGTGCGTCGTCGTGACCGGGGCGACCGGCAACCTTGGGACGGCCGTCGTTCGCGCGTATCTCGAGGCCGGCGCGCACGTCGCGATCCCGGTGCGCGACGTCGAGAAGGCAGAGGCCCTGCGGGCCGGCCTTGGAGACCTCGCCGATCCGGAGGGCGACGCAACGGACCCCAGGCTGCTCGTCGTCGAAACGGAGCTCGCCGACCGGGCGCAGATGGACGTGTTCGTGGAGCGCGTGATGCGGACCTGGGGACGCCTCGATGTGCTCGCGAGCCTCGCCGGTGGATTCGGGACCGGCGCGGCCGACGATCTGGACCGCATCCGCGAGCTTTGGGAGCAGAACGTCGCGACAGTGGTCGTGCCCGCCGCCGCGTGCCTCGTCCCGATGCGCGCCCGCGCCTACGGGCGCATCCTGTCGGTCGCGGCGGGGAGCGCCCTGAAGGGGGGCCGCAACACCGCGGGCTACGCCATGGCGAAGGGCGCCGTGGTCCGGTGGACCGAGGCCCTCGCGGCCGAGACGAAGGACCAGGGCATCACGGTCAACGCGATCCTGCCGGGCACCATCGATCATCCGACCAATCGGGCGAACCAGCCGAAGGCCGATCCGAAAACGTGGGTCCAGCCGCGCGAGGCGGCTGCGCTGATCCTCTTCCTCACGAGCGCCGAGGCCTCGGGCATCACCGGCGCGGCCATCCCGATCACCGCGCGGGCGTAGCCGCCGGAGCGCCGAGCTTCACCCGAAGGGCGAGCGCCGTCGCCCACTCCGCGTGGGCCTCAGTGTTCGGATGCAGCTCGTCCGTCGCGAGCATCTCCGCCGCGGCCTGCCGGTGCATCAGCGGGTAGAGGTCGATGTACGGGCTTCCGGCGTTCTCGGCCTCCGCTTCGGCGATCGCGTTGAAATGTTCGATGCGCGTGCGCAGCGACTCGGGGGTGCCGTAGGGCGAGGCTGCCGGAGACCGCGACCACTCCGGCTGCGGGAGCACGATGACCGCCTTCGGGTCGATGGAGGCATTCCGCAGCGCCCGGTGGATCCGCCGGATCTGCTCGCGGTACCGCGCGTCGTCGCTCCCTCCGCGGACGATGTCATTCGCGCCGATGAGCAGCGTCACGATCGTGGGGCCGAACGCCTGAGCGAGGGGCAGCTCTTTCGCGATGAGATCGTCGGTCGTGTAGCCGTTCTTCGCCGGGTTGACGAGCTCCACGGAATGGCCCGCGTCGCGCCACTTCTGCGCGAGCACAGCAGGGAACGCGCGCTCGGGCTGGATGCCCGTGCCGATGGTGAATGAGTCGCCAAGTGCGAGGTAACGAATAGATTTGTTGTCCATAGGTGTTCTAGTGTCGTCTACCTATGGCTGATCACGATCTCGTCATCATCGGAGGCGGCCCTGCGGGCCTGACCGCGGGCCTTTATGCCGCCCGGGCGAACATGAAGGCGATCCTCTTCGAGGCGAAGGATATCGGCGGAGAGCTCCTGAATACGGACCTCATCGAGGACTACCCGGGCTACGAATCCATCACCGGTCGCGAGCTCGCTGAGAAGATGGGCGCCCATGCGACCAAGTTCGGTCTCACGATCCAGCCCTATTCGCCGGTCAAGATGTTCTCGAGCGACGGTGACTGGAAGGTCATCACGATGGAGGACGGCACGACGCACCGCGCGTACGCCGTCATCGTCACGGTGGGCGGCGAGCCCATCAAGCTCGGTGTGCCGGGCGAGGAAGAGTTCCACGGTCGCGGAGTGTCGTACTGCGCCGTCTGCGACGGAGCCTTCTTCAAGGGCGAGGACCTCGCGGTGATCGGCGGCGGAGACTCGGCGTTCCAGGAAGGGCTCTTCCTGACGCGCTTCGCGAAGAAGCTCAGCCTCGTCCACCGGCGCACGGACTTCCGGGCCCAGGCGATCCTCCAGGACCGCCTGCTCGGGATGGAGCAGGTGACCGCGATCACGCCGGCGACCGTGAAGGAGATCGGCGGCGACACCCAGGTCCGCTGGATGGACGTCGAACGCAACGGATCGATCGAACGTCTCTCCGTCGGCGGCGTGTTCGTCTTCATTGGCTTCAAGCCGGTCGGTCGCCACCTCTTCGACGAGCACATCGACCATGACGAGAACGGCTACCTGCTGACGGACCAGTACATGCGGACGAACATCCCCGGTGTGTATGCCTGCGGTGACACCCGGGCCCAGCTCGCCAAGCAGGTCACCACCGCGGTGGGTGATGCGACGACGGCGGTGCTCCACGCCGAGCGCTACATCGAGGAGCTCAAGCACATGCGCCGTAGTTTCCCTGAGGCGACGAGCGAGGTCCTGGAGCGCGAGGTCGAGCGGATGACCGTGAAGCGCTACCTCGCCGGTCAGACGATCATCCGCGAGGGAGACCCCGCTGACTCGTTCATGATCATGACCAAGGGGGCGGCCAGCGTCCGCCAGAACGGCCCGAATGGCGAGCGCGAGGTCTCGACGCTCAAGCCCGGAGACTTCTTTGGGGAGATCGGCTTGCTCAGCGGCACGCCCCGGAACGCGACCATCCGCGCGACGGCTCCGAGCGAGATCCTCGTGCTCGATGCCGCGGGGTTCCGCGATCTCATCGAGAACAGCACCGAGACGAAGCAGCGGGTGCAGACATCCATGGAAGAGCGGCTCGCGAACGTCGGGGGAAAGACCGGGTCCTAGACGGGATCCTGGACGGGGTCCTAGACGGAGTTCTGGACCGGCCGGGCGGCCGCCCGCAGAGGTGCAAGGCGCTTCACGAAGCGGACCAGCTCGATCAGATCGAACGGCTTCTTCACGTAGGTCGCGATCCCGCGGTCCCGCAGCTCTTGGGCGTGTTCACGGCCGCCGCCGGTCTCGAACACGATCGGTATGCCGTCGAACCGGTCATCGGCCCGGATCCGGTCATAGAGCTCGAGCCCGGACATGCCCGGCAGCTGGATGTCGAGCAGCATCAGATCGGGTGACCGGCGCGCGATCGAAGCCAGAGCGGCGTCGGCGCTCGCGACGACTTCCGCCTCGTAGCCGCGCTCTTCATTGATCGCACTCTCGATGATCTGCCCGGTCGCAACGTCGTCTTCGACGATCAGCACCATGCGAGCCCGCGCGCCCTTCGTCATCACGCAGGTGCAAGGCGCAGTACCGGTGCCACGAATGGCCGGGAAGGGGTCCTGTTACCGAGACGTGTCATCATCGGGTCGTGTTGCATCACATCGTTCTCTTCGCCTTCAAGGACGACGTGGCCATGACCGAGCGAGCAGCGATCTTGGACGCGCTGCGCGGTCTCCGTACGGCCGTGCCGTCGCTTCGGTCGCTCGAGGTGGGCGAGAACATCAGTCCTGCGCGAGCGCAGGGCTACACGCACATTCTCGTGGAGGCGTTCGACGACCGGGCCGGCCTCGCGCTGTACGGTGACCACCCGGCCCATGTACCGGTGGCCGCCCGGATCCGTGCGGCTGCCGAAAAGCTCCTCGCGGTGGATCTGGAGGTCGCGGGCTCCTAAGGCCTACGCCGCCGGTGCCGCGGGCTTGTGACGACCGCGGCCACCACGACGTCCCCGCCGGCGCTTCGGCTTCACCGCGGCGTCGCCGGTGCCGAGCGACGGAACGGCAGGGGCGTCCTCTGACTCGAGGTCGTCGTCCGGATCACCGTCCAGGTCGGGCTCCGCTGTGCCGACGACCGGCCGAGCCGGCTCGTCCGCGTCGTGGTCAACGCCATTGAGGCGGCTGAACTCGCCGAGGATCGCGCGGGCCTCCGGGTGTGCGGTGTCGATGACGAACCCGGCCTTGCGGCCGTGCTCCTCCGCCCGCATGAGCGCGACGTCGACGGCGCGCTTGTTGTTGGATTCGAGCGCATCGCCTTCGACGCGTGAGAGCAGCTCGCTGAACAGGGCGGTGTTGACCCACTCGGTCTTGTCGTCCTTGGCCCTCGTGCTTGCCACGAAGTTGAAGAGGTGCACGATCGCTGCGCTCGGTTGACGGGCGTAGCGGACGAGCGGATGTCCCTCGGAGAGCCAGCACATCGTGACCTGACGGCCATCGCGGCTGACCTGCTCCGTCGCGATGGCGCCGCGCTCTTCGGCGATGTTGAACAGCGTCTCCAGGAGCACGCGCCGCTGGGTGCGGCCCTTCGCGAGGCCGCCGGGCTGATCGGCGCGAGACAGCGGGTCAAGAACGGCCTCGACCGCGGGGATCCGCCGGGTGTCCTTGCTCGTCACCGAGTCGATGCGGCGCAGGACACGGACGAGGTGGAAGAGGGTCTCCGCGACGAGCGGATCGCCGAACTCGAGCGACAGGAGCTGCTTGTCCTTGAGGCGCGTGCGCGGGGGCTGCTCGGCGCGCACGTGGTGCTGTGCGACGCCGAAGTCGATCCGCTGGTCGAGAACGCTCGACGCTTCCTCGTGGGACAGCGGCACGACGCTCCGCACGAAGTCGCCGCGCGGCATCCTGTCCGCTCGAAGCGCCACGAGCTGGTCGAGCAGCAACACCGCGAGGCGGCGCTGCTCCTTCTCCGATTCCGGCGTGCCGGTCGGCACGACGGCAGGCACGCTCGCGATCGGAGCGGCGCGGACCGGAAGCGCAGGGCCGGCTGCCGAGCCGCTCCGGCCCCGACCGCCACGGGTGCCGCGGGTCCGGACGGGACGGGCTTCGTCCTTGCCGGCCTGGGTGTCGTCGGTGCGGAGGATGCCGGTGCGGGTCCAGCGCGCTTCCGGGATGAGGTCCTCGAGGAGGAAGACGCCATCGCGGAGGTAGGGCGAATCGCGCAGCTCGTTCGCGAGGGCCTTGTCCCCGGCGATGAGGTAGACGGCCTTGTCCTCGTCCTTGAGCGCCTTGCACAGCGCGTTCAGGTCGCGGTCACCCGAGACGATGAACCAGACATCGATGTCCGGACGCTCCTTGTAGAGGAGCTTCATCGTGCGGGTGATGAGGACCGCGTCGGATCGGCCCTTGAGGAGCCGGCCGCTCATGCGCTGAGCGACGGCCAACGGCTCGATGCCGGTGAATTCGAGGGCCATGAGGAGGGTCTCGTCCTGCGAGACGACCTCGGACCCGAAGATCGCCTGTTTCACGCGGACCGGACCGAACTCGGCCGCCTTTTGCAGGATGGCTTGCAGGATCGAAAGCGAGGATGGCAGCGGACCTTCGGTGTGCTGCCGCAGGGTGTAGTAGACGTTCTCCCAGTCAATTAGGAGGGCGACGTCGGGCAATGGTTTCTCCGATATGTAGGCGCTCCGCGTACCACCCGACTCGTCTCAAAGATCCGCTCGATGTTCTCCCCGACCAACGGGTCCTTACCAAAGGACACGATGTCCGCGAGCGATTCGTTCGGACGCTTCGACCAGCACGCGCGCCGTTTCGCCCAAGTCTAGCCTGAAGGCCGTGCTGGAAGATACCCGCCTCCTGCGGGCGGTCGAATGGGCGGCGCGCGGCGGAGCGAGCTACGCCGACGCGCGCTTCGTGGAACGCGAGAGCGAATCGGTCAGCGTCAAGGATGGCCAGGTCGAGAGCGTCGATCGCGACGCCGACCGCGGCGTCGGCGTGCGGGTGATCGTCGACGGCAGCTGGGGGTTCGCCGCGTCGGACCGGGTCACGACGGCCGACGGGCTGGTCGCGCTGTTCGCAGACGCGCGCCGACGCGCGGAAGCCTCGGCGTCCGTCCAGCGCCGGCGGGTCGTGCTCGCGGCGCAGTCGGCACAGACGGGCGAGTACCGCACCCCCTTCGAGCGGGATCCATTCACGGTCCCACTGGCCGAGCGGGTCGACCTCTTGCGCGCCGCCGATGCGATCCTCGCCACACCGAATGCGAAGGCCCGGCGCTCATCCGTTGCCGCGTACCGAACGCGCAAGCGGCTCGTCACGAGCGAGGGCACCGACGTCCACCAGGAGATCGTCGAGTGCGGCGCCGGGATGACCGTGACCGCGGCGACCGCGGGTGCAACTCCCGCGACGCGCAGCGACATGCGTAACGTGCGGCAGGCGGGCTGGGAGTATGTCGAGCAGTTCGACGTCCTCGCGAACGCGCGGACCTTTGCCGGGGACGTCGAAGCCGTGCTCGCAGCGAAGCCCGCGGTCGGGCGACCGACGACGCTGCTGATCGACCAGGCCTTCCTCGCACTGCTCGTCCACGAGTCGTGCGGTCATCCGACCGAGTCTGACCGGGTCCTTGAGCACGAGGTCGCGTTCGCCGGGACGACGTTCATGTGGCCGAACGACCGCGGCGTCCTTCGCTACGGGTCGGACCACGTCAACCTGACCGCCGACGCGACGGTTCCCGGCGGCATGGGAACGTTCGGCTGGGACGACGACGGCGTCCCGGCGATGCGGACGCCGCTCATCGAACGCGGGATCTTCACCGGGTACCTCAGCAGCCGCGAGACCGCCGGGGCGCTCGGCATCCCGCGCAGTGGCGGCGCCGCGCGCGCGGAGGGGTGGCAGCACTTCCCGATCGTCCGCATGGTGAACGTGAGCCTGGAGCCGGGGACCGCGACCTACGAGGAGCTGCTGCGCGGCATCGACGACGGACTCCTGCTCGAGTCCCCGGCCTCGTACTCGCTCGACGACAAGCGGCAGAACTTCCACTTCTCCACGCAGGTCGCGCGGGTCATCCGAAACGGTGAGGTGGGCGAGTATGTGCGGGGCGTGGCGTTCCAGTCGCTCACGCCCGACTTCTGGGGCAGCTGCGACCTGGTCGCCGACGACTGGCAGCTGCACGGATTCCTGTCGTGCGCGAAAGGCGAACCGCTGCAGCTCATGCGGGTCGGTCATGGTGCGGCGCACGCGCGATTCCGCGACCGACCCATCGAGGTCCGAGCGTGAACACGGTGGGAGCGGATGCGTTGCTCGCTCCGCTGCAGGCCGCCTTGAAGGCGAGCGGTCTCCCGGAGGCCGACCTGTGGGTGCATCGTCGCAACGCAGCCGTGACCCGCTACTCCCACTCCTCGATCCACCAGAACGCGCTCTCCGATGAGACGCACGTGCGGGCGCGGGCGATCGTCGGCTCGGCGATCGGCGCGGCATCGGGCAACTCGCTCGAGCCCGCTGCGCTACAGGAGCTCCTCGCGCGCGCGGCCGAGCTCGCGAGGCTGCAGACGCCGAATCCGGATTGGCCCGGCCTCGCGACGCCGGCGGAGTACGGGGACCCGATCGCGTTCGACGCGGAGACCGCGGCGCTCGCCGCCGCCGATCAGGCGGCTCCGATCGGCCGCATCTCGGAGCGGGCGGCCGAACATGGATTCCGTGCGGCCGGGACCCACAGCGTCGATCTCACCGAGGATGCCGTCGCGAACACGACCGGCGTCGCGGCCTACGCCCCGATGACCGTGGCGTATCTCCGGGCGCTCGTGCTCGGCGAGCACGGCGGGAGCGGCTACGCCGACGACCTCTCCTATCGGTCGATCGATCTCGATGCCGAGGGGATCGCGGTGCGTGCGATCGAGAAGTGCGCGTTGGATCGCGACCGGTCGCAGCTGCCGCCGGGCGATCACGAGGCGGTGTTCGAAGAGGACGCCGTCGCCGAGATCCTGCGGATCGTGTCGATCACCGGCCTGTCGGGCCAGGCCGTGCGCGAGGGCCGCTCGTTCATGGCGGGTGCCATCGGCACGCAGGTGACCGGGCCACTGTTCACGCTCCACGACGATGCGCATCAGCCGGGACAGCTCGCCCTGCCGTTCGATCCCGAGGGCACGCCGAAGCGACGGGTGGCGCTCGTGGAGCGCGGCGTCGCTCGCGGTCCGGTCTATGACCGCTGGTCCGGAAAGGCCTCGGGCGGCGTCTCGACCGGGCACGCAGCGGACCCCGGCCGGTACGCGCACGGCGGCCACGCGGGGAACCTCGTCATGGCCGGCGGGACCGCCACTCGCGAGCAGCTCATCGGCTCGGTGCGACGCGGGATCCTCATCACGCGGTTCCACTACACGAACACGCCCGATCCCAAGAGCGCGACGATGACGGGTACGACCCGGGACGGCACCTTCCTGATCGAGGACGGTATTATCACGCGAGCGCTCGCCAACGTCCGGTTCA
>JANLWM010000295.1:0-3172 GCA_031364525.1 Chloroflexota bacterium
ATGCCCTCCGGATACGTGTTGGTCGTGCCGGGGATCGGGCCCGGGTTCGTGGGCAGGTCGTTGATGCCGTTGTAGCTCCTGAGGCTCGTCGGTTTGACGGTTCCGGCGAACGGGTCTGGTTGGACCGGCTGCGACGTGCGCACGGTGAGGGCCGCCGGCCAGGTCACGGCCGCGTTCCCGATGAGATCGACCACGTACGGGTTGGGCCTGCACGGCGCGGGCGGCGTGTTGCAGATCGTGATGTCCGAGCCGTTATTGACGCCGGTCACCGAGGTCGAGCTGCACGAGTTCACGAGCATTCCGCCGCCGGTGAGGTGGATATTGACGTTGTTCTGCACCCCGAGTGCGCCGGACGTGCAGGCCGTGTCCAGCTGGATGATGGCGTACCCGTTGTTGAGCGGCTCCGCTCCGGCGACGCCCCGGGCCCGCACCGGGTTGAACGCGGCTTCGGCGGGCACGAGGGTCGTCTTGACCTGCTTGACGATGATCACCTCAACGTGCTTGACCGGGCTCTCGCCGGCGTACGGCCCTGAGCTCGGCGCATTCGACGTTGCCACGTTCGAGCCGTTCACCGTGACCGTCGCGCCGTTGACCCCGTCGGTGAATCCGTTCCGCGTGGCGTCCGCGATCGCCGCCGCGGTCGCCTGCAGCACCGTGCCGCCCTGATAGAGGACGATCGCTCCTGCGAACGCGCCAGCGTCGGCTGCTTCCTGCTGGGTACGCTTCGCGGCGAACAGCTGGCCGGCGTCGATCGCGAGCCCGACGGCGAACATGAGGGCCATGAAGACGATCGCGATCATCACGATCGCCTGACCTCCGTCGCGCCCGCGACCGAAGAATGTTTCCGGCTTGCGCATGTCCTGCACGCTCCTCATCGCTGGATGTACAGCTTCGAGCCGCCCCGGAGGGTCAGCTGGAACGCGCCTCCAAGGAGGTACTGCGACGGGAGCGGGACGAAGGGAGCCGTCGCGTCCACGACCACCGGGCACGTGCGGTAGTTGCAGACCGTGCCCGCGATGCCCGGATAGTCGATCGTCACCGTGATGCCGTACACGCCGACAGCGTTGTTGGTGACCGCGCTCACGAGCTGGTCCAGATTCTTGTTCGACGCCGGGGGATTCACGCAGTTCGTGCACGGCCCGACGACGGGGTTGCCGCCGGTCCCGTGGACGATCGCGAAGCGCGTTCCCTCGCGGGCCGCGAAGGCCAGGGTGTTCTCCTGCCAGACCGCGCGGGCGCTGTCGAAGATCCCCGTGACGAGGAGCAGGAAGACCGGCAGGATGAACGCGAACTCGACGAGCGATTGCGCGCCCTCTGCGCGCGCGAAGTGCCGCAGTCCGTCTCGGCGGAACATCAGTTGTAGGTCCGCATGGTGGTGGTCCGGTCGAAGGTCCCGCCGTTCGGGACGATCGGCCACGCGATCAGCGTCGACCAGCCGTAGACGACCCGGACGCTGACAAAGCACGGCGTGGCGATCGTCGAAATGCCGGCACACGCGGTCACCCCGTCGGACAGCGTCGTGCTCACGGTGACGTTCCCCGCGGTCGCCGCCGCCGTGGGGGTGCGGTTGATCTCGTCGATGGCGGCCTGCTTGGCCTCGGCGGCCGTCGGCAGTGACGTGATCGCGTAGGCCTCGGCGCCCGCGCGCGAGCCGTTCTCCACCGCGATCTGGAGGGCGTACGCGCGAGCGAGATCGGCGCCCCCGACGACGCCGAAGACAAGCAGCGGCAGGGCGAGCGCGAGCTCCACCATCGCCTGGCCACCGTCAGCGCGCCACGACCGCCCGCTTGTACGCAAGGTGAACACCTCCCGAATAACGCCGAAGTGTAGGTAGCCGACACGTCGAGCGAGGTAGGAGAGTGGTACCGGTCCAGGTCAGCCTTCCGGACCCCTGTAGCGGCCTGCGACGCGTCTAGCCTCCGCAACAGTCCGGTCCTACCAGCCTTAGGATGGGCCTCATGAACGCCTCAGACGGCACCCGGAGCTCCTCGGTGTCGCCCCTTTCGTTCGAGCAGCGGGCCGCCCGGGTCCTGTCTCCGGTCCTCGGCCACTACACCTGGCTCGAGGTCGACCGGGGCGAGGGGAGCTGGCTGATCACGAAGAGCGGCCGGCGGGTGCTCGATCTCACGTCGGGGATCGCCGTAACGCCGATCGGGCACGCGCATCCAAAAGTAGTCGCGGCGGTCCAGGCGCAGGTCGCCAAGCTGTCGCACATCTGTGCCGGCGTGGCCGCGTACGAGCCGAATATCGCGCTCGCCGAAGCCCTCGGCGAGATCACCCCTGGGGACCTCGACATGGTCTTCTTCGGGAACTCGGGCGGCGAGGCCATCGAGGCGAGCATCAAGCTCGTCCGCCAGGTGACCGCCCGCGAGTCGATCATCGTCTTCCGCGGCGGGTTCCACGGCAGGACCACCGGTGCCGCATCGGTCACCACGTCCAAGTCGCTGTACCGCAAGGGCTACGGAGCGCTCCTTCCGGAGGTCCACGTGGCGCCGTATCCCTATCCGCTCGATTGCCCGATCACGCCGGCGCACGACGCCGAGACCTGCGGCCAGCACTCACTCGCGATCATCGAGCAGATGCTCGACCACGACGTTCCGGCGGAGCAGATCGCCGGGATCCTCATCGAGCCGGTGCTCGGCGAGGGGGGCTACGTCGCGCCGCCCGTGTCCTTTCTCCAGGGCCTGCGGGCCCTCGCAACGCGCATCGGCGCGCTGCTCATCTTTGACGAGGTCCAGACCGGATTCGGCCGGACCGGGGCCTGGTTCGCGGCACAGAAGTTCGGCGTGACCCCGGACGTCATGACCCTTGCGAAGGCCCTTGGCGGCGGTATGCCTCTGGGCGCCGTCGTCGCGCCGCGCGCGATCCACGAGCGCTGGCGCACGTCGACCCACGGATCGACCTTCGGCGGCAACCCGGTGTCGTGCGCCTCGGGGCTCGCGACGCTCGAGGTCATCCGTGACGAAGGCCTCGTGCAGCGCGCCGATCTCGTTGGCCGGATCATCGTCGAGGAGCTGGCGCCGCTGAAGCGCGATCCGCGCGTGCGCGAGATCCGGACGACGGGCGCGATGGCCGCGATCGAATTCGCCGACAAGGCGACGGCAAAGGGCGCGATCGCAGGCGCGCTCGATCGTGATGTGCTCCTCATCACCTGCGGCTCGCACGATCAGGT
>JANLWM010000310.1:0-2422 GCA_031364525.1 Chloroflexota bacterium
TGAAGACATCGTCCGGCGCCGGAAACCCCGAGACGGAGTTCCTCGCCGGCCTGGTCGACGCCGAGGTGAAGGACGCGCTGGGCGCGCGGCGGGCGCCGGCGGGGCGGGGGGGGCGCGCAATCGGCGCGCCGCAGCCGGCGGGCGATCTGACGGAGTCGCGCAGCGAGCGTTCGCACCATGAGAGTCTGCGCGGAATGCGGCGAACAGCACGGGGTGTTCACCTAGAGTGGACCCATGGCGGAGGCCGATCCCTTCGAGACCGAAGCCCTCTCGTTCCTCGACGCGCTGTACCGGACGGGCCTCCGGATGACCCGCTCCGAGGCTGAGGCGGAGGACCTCGTGCAGGAGACCTACATCAAGGCCTTCCGCCACCGTGACCAGTTCACCCCGGGGACCAACCTCAAGGCCTGGCTGTTCCGGATCCTGACCAACACGTTCATCAACCAGTACCGCCGAAAGGCCGCGCGCCCGGAGACCACGGAGCTGGACGACGTGGATGAGTCGATCCTGTACCGCCACATGCGCGATGTGAGCCCCGGCTCCTCGTCGCCGGACCCCGAGGCCGAGCTCATCAACAGCACCCTCTCCAGCGAGGTGAAGGAGGCGCTCGAATCGCTCCCCGAGAAGTTCCGTACGACCGTCCTTCTCGACGTGGAGGGGTTCTCCTACAAGGAGATCGCCCGGATGCTGGACATCCCCATCGGGACCGTGATGAGCCGCCTTCACCGGGGCCGGAAGTACCTGCAGAAGCAGCTCTATGACGTCGCCCGCGATCGCGGGATCGTGGCCGCGCGCGCGATGCCGCGGCCGGCGGACTAGGGAGGGTGCCGATGGATTGCAGGGACTGCGTCGAACGCCTGTATTCGTATCTCGACCGGGAGCTGTCGCCCGTCGAGGTCACCGAAGTCCGCTCGCACCTCGACGAATGCGGCGGCTGCGAGGACAACTTCGTGATCGAGGAGCGATTCCTGGCGCACGTCCGTGACTCGTGCACCGGCGAACAGGGCGACACCGCTCCGGCGAACCTCCGCACGCGGATCGTGACGCGACTCCGGATGGAGCACGACGCGTCCCTCTAGCTATTGACATTGTGTGTGTGAGTGTGTCTAGATAGGGTCAATCGTGGCCAGAAGGGGGTGATCTCCAATGCCAGCGAAGAAGAAGGCCGCCAAGAAGACGGCGAAGAAGTCCGCCAAGAAGAAGAAGTAGTTTTTTGAGATGCAGCGACGACTACGGTCGTCGCTCTTTCGTTCACATCGATCCGGCACCTTTCGCGATCTCGCCGATCCGCTCTAGGCCTGAGCGGATCGGTTTCTTTTTGGGGGTCCCACCGCTGACCGTGCCGGACGTACGCTTCGCTCTCGATGCGTGAACGAACGATGCCCGAGGTCGATGCGCGCGGGGTGGCCACCGGTCTGGCGCTCACAATTCTGGTAGCGATCGCCCTCGCGATCGTCGGATTTCCGCCCATTTCCGCGCTGATCGGCCTTGCTGTGGGCGGCTACGCCGCCGGCCGGATGGCTGGTCGCGATGGACTCTTCCATGGCGCGGTCGTCGGTGTCCTTGCGATCATCGCCGCGTCGATCGCCGCGAGCGCGGGCAACGCGACCGTGTCGAACGTCCTCGCGGACACGCTCACCATCGTCGTCAGCGACGTGCTGTTCCTGTTGTCGGCTTCTGCTGGAGGGTGGATCGCGACGCGGAGCTGAGCGCCTTCGTCTTCTTCGGATAGGGACAGACGTCTGCGACCGGACACTCGGGGCACCGGGGCGTCGGGTTGCAGATGCGGCGGCCATGGAGGACCAGACACCAGGTCGCCTTGACCCAATCCGCCTGCCGGAAGACCCCCCGGAGGTCGACTTCGATCTCATCGGGGTCGAGTCGACGGGTCAGACCGAGGCGGCCGGCCACCCGCGCGACGTGCCGGTCGACGGCGACCGCCGGCACCCCGAAGGCGTTCGCCAGGACGATCGATGCGGTCTTCCGGCCGACGCCGGGCAGCGAGATCAGTCCCTCCATGTCTCCCGGGACCTTTCCGCCGAAACGCTCGACGATCCCGCGCGCCGCTCCCTGCACCGACTTCGTCTTCTGGCGGAAGAACCCGGTGGGCTTGAGCTCTCGCTCGAGCACCGCGGTCGACGCTCCGGCGTAGTCGGCGGCGGTGCGGTACTTCGGGAAGATGACCGTCCGCGTGACCTCGTTGATCCGCTCGTCCCGCGCCTGGGCGGCGAGGATCGTCGCGACGAGCAGCTGGAGCGGATCGGCGAATTCGAGGGTCGGACCCCAATCCGGGTGCGCTTTCTCCAGGCGGGCGAGCGTTTTCCGGGCCCGAAGCCGCAGCTCGGGTGTCACCGGCCGGGGCTGGGTGGTCTTTCGAGCTTTCGCCGGGGATCCAGCGGGGGTCAGTGCAGGTCTGCCCAGG
>JANLWM010000034.1:0-5006 GCA_031364525.1 Chloroflexota bacterium
CCGATGACCCGGCGCAGCAGATCGCCGATGGCGCCGTAGGCGCGGTGCTGGTCGTACGGGGTGCAGCGGACCCGGGCGACCCGGGCCCCGCGGAGCCGCGGGTCCGCGATGAGCTCATCGATGAGCCGGGACTTCCCGAGGCCGCTCTCGCCCACGAGCGAGACGAGGCGGCCGTTGCCGGCCAGGGCATCATCGAGCGCGCCGAGCAGGGAGCTCATCTCGGCGTCGCGTCCGATGAGCGGCGATCGCTGCTGCGGCGCGCTGTCCGCGGCCGCCGTGCTCACCAGGCGCCAGGCGACCAGCGGGGTGCTCTTGCCGCGCGCCACGACCGGCGGATGCGGCTCATAGGCGAACAGCCCGGGTGTCCGCCGATACGTCGCGTCGCCGACGAGCACCTCGCCAGGTTCGGCGGCCTGTTCGAGGCGAGCTGCGACGTTCACCGCGTCGCCAAGGACGCCGAACTCGCTCTCGCGGTCGCCGATCGCCCCCGTCACCGCGATGCCCGTGTTGACGCCGACGCGGAGCGCGAGACGCCGCTCGGTCCGCTCACCGATCCGCTCATTGGCGCGCTCGAGCGCGGCGAGGATGGCCAGCGCTGCGCGCTGCGCCTGCTCCGGGTGGAGGGCCGTTTCGTCCCCGATCGCCCCGAACGCCGCGACGACCGCGTCGCCGATGTACTTCTCGATGATGCCGTCATTGCTGCGGATGTCCGCGGCGATGAGATCCCACACCGTCCGCATGGTCTCGTGCAGCTCCTCCGGACCAAGACGCTCCGCCAGGGCGGTGAATCCGGAGATGTCGGCGAACAGCACCGTGACCTGACGGGTCTCGCCCGCGCGCTCCGGCGTCTCGCCGCCGAGACGCGCGCCACAGCGGCCGCAGAACACGAAGCCCGCCGGCATCGTCTCGGCGCACCGCGGGCACACCGAGCTGAGCTCGATCCCGCATTGGCCGCAGAAGCGCATGCCGGACGGATTGCCATAGCCGCAGGAAGCACAAAGCACTGGCAGAGGCAGGGTAGTACGGGCAGCCGCTCAGGCGGGTGTCCGCGCGGCGCCAGCCGCTAGAGGCGGAGGAGCACCGCGCCGGCCACGAACGACGCCGTGGCCAGCAGCCCAAGCCAGATCGCGAGCCCGTAGACGAGCACCCGCAGCGCCGGCTCGACCCGAGGCCCGTCCTTCGTCGCCGCCGCGTCGCGGGCGAGCTGGCTCACGCGGTCGCGTAGGACCCGCAGGTCATCGCGGACCGCAGACACGTCGCGCGAGTTCCGGCCGATCGCCTCGCTCATCGTGCTCACATCCTCGGACACCCCCTTGAGCTCATCGGTGTTCCGGCGAAAGCTCTGGGCGATCGACAGGAGCGGCTGGGCGCCAAGGATGTTCACGGACATCGCGTCGGCGAGCTGGGCGCTCGTGGCGGACGCGTTCTTCAGCAGCTGCGACGCGTGCGCGGAGGACGTCTTCGCGTCATCAAGGCTGTGCCCGAAGCCGTCGAAGGCGGCGGCGGTGTGATCGAGCGCGGTGGCCGCGGCCGCGAGCGAATCTCCGGCCGAATCAGCCGCGATCGAGGCCCGCGTCAGGAGGGGACCCAGGGCGATGAGCGCCGCCCCGACGAGCACGAGGCCCACGAGGCCATAGATCGCCAGCATCCAGCCAAGGAGGCGGACCGTCCGGCGCGGCAGCCGGGTCTCCGGCCTGGGACTCATCGGCACAGCCGAATGCTAACAATCAGGCCTGAAACCGCCGTGCTACGCTATCTATGCAAACAGGTCACGGCACGACGATCGATCCAAGGATTCGAGGGACTTCTCCTTTCGGCCCGAGGTGGTGCGATTCGGGTCCGGACCAACAAATAAGGAGAAGCCAAATGAGCTTCAGCGACATCACTCTCACCTGTAAGGACTGCGGGAACCCGTTCGTGTTCACCGCGGGGGAGCAGGAGTTCTACCAGCAGCGCGGGCTGATGAACCAGCCCGGCCGGTGCAGCGACTGCCGCGCCGCCCGCAAGACCTCGGGCGGTGGCTCGAGCTACGGCGGCGCATCGCGTGGTGGTGGCGGGGGCGGCTACGGCGGAGAGCGTGAGTTCTTCACCGCGACCTGCTCGTCCTGTGGCAAGGAGGCCCGCGTGCCGTTCCAGCCGCGTGGCGACAAGCCCGTCTACTGCAGCAGCTGCTTCGAGACCCGTCGACCGGCCAGCCGGTACTAAGCGACTCGACCAGCGACAAGGGCCGGGCTCCTTCGGGAGCCCGGCCCTTTAGCATTCTCTCTTGATGCCCATCGAAACGATCATCAAGCTGACCGGCGGACCGCTGTCCAACAAGATCGTCAACGCCGGTGCTGTGCAGCTCGGGTCATTGATCCGGCTCACCCGACACTCCGGATCCCCGGTGTTCTACCGGATCACGAAGGTGGACGAAGTCCCGAACCGCACCTCATACACCGCGACCGCGAAGTTCGAGCCAAAGGGCGACGGCCGCTAGCGAGCGCCTACCCCGGGCTGAAGCGTGAGCGCGAGAAAGCGCTCCATCGCCGACAGCGAGATCTGACCGCCGAGACCCCACGACACCGCATCGAACCCATGGCCCGCCCACGGCAGCTCTACGAACGCCACCGCATTTCCGTTCTTTGAGAGCGCAGCCGCGAGCGAGCTCGAATTGAACGGCTTCACGATCTGATCCGCGAGCCCGTGGATCAGCAGCGTCGGCGGGACCGGACGGTCCACCGATCGTTGCGGCGTCGCGAGCGCGTACAGCGCGGGAGCGGTGTCCGGCGTTCCGCTCATGAAGTCGGCGATCGCGGCCGACCCGTTGATGAGGTCAGGATCCGACGGCACGCGATAGTCATGTGCGAGGTCTGTCGGACCGTACAGCGAGATCACCCCGCGCACCGTTGCGGGCCGCCCGCAGCCATCGGGCAGGGGATCCCGGCCGGCACGATAGGCCGCGAGCAGAGCGAGGTGCGCGCCGGCGGACCGCCCGAGGATCGCAACGCGCTCCGGGTCCACGTTGTCCTCCGCTGCGTGGGCGCGGACGTGCCCGAGCGCGCACAACACATCTTCGAGCTGCGCCGGGAAGGTCGAGGCCGGAGCGAGCCGATATTCGATGTCGTACACGGTGATGCCCGACCCGGCGAAGATCCGATTCGTGATCGTCGGGTCGGTGGAGCCCTCACCCTTGTCCCCGTTGCGCCAGCTTCCGCCGTGGATCACGACGAGCGCCGGGTGCAGACCGCTTCCCGCGCCGTCGTACCGGTCCAGCCGGAGCGTCGTCGCTCCGATGGTCCGGAACAGCACGTCATTCGTGCGCGTCACCTGGGGCGTCGGGAGCCGCGTGAGCAGTCGCGCGACGCTGAACGGCGGCTCCGCTCCGGGCGGCGCGCCGATCGCATCAAGCGCACTGTCGGCGCCCTTGATGGCCATGGGCGCCTGGGCAAGCGGTACGGCGGCCAGCACGATGGCGATGATCGCCAATGCGATCGCCGCGACGCGGGTGCCGTCCTTCGGCGCGAGCACCGCGAGCGCGAGACCGAGGGCCGCGAGCAGGACGACGTACGCGGAGAGCTCCGACACGGCGACCCGGACCGCCATGAGGATGAACGTGGGCATCGTTGCGTGGATCGCGAAGGCGAGCAGCGCGCCGACGATCGCGAGGGCGAGCGCCGCTGCGGTCACTTCTTTTTCGGAACGGGCTTCGACTTCGCCGGGAGCGTCTCGGCGTGACGATGCGCTCGCTCGATCCACGACGCCAGCGCCGCGGGCTTCGACACATCGGTCGCCGGAACGACGACGTACTCCTTCATGGGCCGTCCGGGCATTGGCTCGAACTGCCTGACGCCGTTCTGCTTTGCCTTCTCGCGGTCCGCCTCCGAGAGGCGCGCAACGATCTTGTCCTGGAACGTGCCGGCGAACATGTTGCCGTTCAAGAACAGGGCGGGGTAGCCGAACATCGGCTTGCGCACGACCCGCGGATCCTTCGGCGCAGCCTTGTCGAAGAGGGCCGCGAGCGCGGGCGGCGTCTTCTTCCACTGCATCGTTGCGATTATCGCGGCCCGGCGCCGAAGTGCGTCGCCGGGATCGAACCCATCTTGCCGCTCTGATAGTCCGCTACGGCCTGAAGGATCTCCTCGCGGGTGTTCATCACGAATGGTCCGTATTGCACGACCGGCTCGCCGATGGGCCGGCCGCCCAGAAGCAGCACGTCGAATGACGGCGTCCGGCCATCCTGCAGCGGACCGCCCTCGATGCGCAGCGCATCCCCTTCACCGAGCACCGCCAGCTGGCCGGATGCCAGGGCCACGCGTTCCGACCCGACCGACCCGAACCCGCCTAGGGCGTAGACGAGCGCGTTGAAGTCCGGACGCCAGGGGACCTCAAGGCGCGAGCCCGCGGCGAGCGTGACATGCGCGTACGTGATCGGCGTCTGGGTGACGCCCGGGCCGCGGTGGTCGCCCAGTGAGCCCGCGATCACGCGGACCAGCGCGCCCCCGTCGTGCGACCGAAGCAGCGTGACGGACGCCGCGGCGATGTCCTGATATCCGGGCGGAGAGAACTTCTTCGCCGCGGGCAGGTTGACCCACAGCTGGACGCCGTGGAACAGGCCGCCGCTCCGGACGAGCTTTTCGGGTGGCATCTCGGAATGCACGATGCCCGCACCGGCCGTCATCCACTGGGTGTCGCCGTTCGCGATGATGCCGCCGCCGCCGGTCGAGTCCCGATGCACGAACTCGCCGTCGATCATGTACGTGACCGTCTCGAATCCGCGATGCGGATGATCTGGAGCGCCCTTCGCTTCGCCGACCCCGTACTGCACCTCGCCCATCTGGTCGAGCAAGATGAACGGGTCCGCGACCGAGCGCTCGAGACCGGGGAACGGCCGGCGCACCGGGAAGCCCTCGCCCTCGTAGGTCTGGATCGAGTTGACGACCCGCGTGACCCGGCGGTAACGCACCGGCGCACCTTCGGTGATCTGGATCGCGGGAAGGGTGAGCGGGTTGGCGACGGTGACGGCG
>JANLWM010000329.1:0-17489 GCA_031364525.1 Chloroflexota bacterium
CCCTGATCCGGCGCCGCTCTTCGCGACGGTCATGGCCTTGTTCCCCTGCAGACGGCTGAGGTCCGGACCCGGGACCCCGCTGACGAAGTCGACCTCACCCTTCTCGAGCGCGAGGATCTGGGTGGCCGCGAGGGGGATCACCTTGAAGACGAGCTCGTCGAGATAGGGAAGGCCCTTCTTGAAGTAGTCAGGGTTGCGGACCATCCGGATCGTGTCGCCCTTGACGTACTCCGCGAGCTTGAACGGACCGGTGCCGACGGGCTTGAGGTTCGCGTCGGCCTTGGTCGGGTCCTGGCCTTCATAGATGTGCTTCGCGACGATCGGCGCTTCCACGACATCGAGCCGCTGGAGCAGCGGGCCGTACGGCGTCTTGAAACGGAAGACCACCGTGTTGTCGTCCGGCGTGTCGATGCCCGCGAGCACCGCCTCGAGGCCCGACTTCGTGCGGGAGTGGTACTTGAGCAGCACCTGCTCGAACGAGAACTTCACGTCGGCCGAGGTGAAGGCGATGCCGTCGTGCCACTTCACGCCCGGGTGCAGCTTGAAGGTGTAGGTCTTCGAATCCGAGGAGACCGTCCACGAGTCGGCCAGATCCGGCTTCGGATTGAGGTCCTTGTCCAGGAAGATGAGGCCGTTGTAGAGGTTGTCCGCCACGAAGTGGGTGCCGCCGGCGGTGGTGATGGCCGAGTTGAGCTGTCCCGGGTCGGCCGACGCGGCCACGACCATCGTGCCACCCCGTTTCGGCGCCGCGCTGACTGCGGCGGCAGATGCGCCGGAGGGCGCCGTTGCCGCCGGCGCCGTGCAGGCGCCGAAGACGACCGCCAGGACCATCGCAAGGACCGCTGCGCGCCGGATCATGTCAACCCTCCCACGTCTCGCGAAACTGGCCAGTGAGGGTGGCAGCATAGTGCGGTGCGGATCGGGAGCGAACTGGCAGGTTGCGCCTTGCTCGGCCCGTCATCGGCGGACGCGTCAACGGGGCTAATATCCGCGCGTGCCGCTCCAAACCGAGGTTCTGCTCCGCGTTAGCGCCGTCGCCAAGCAGGCGGATGTGCCGGCGCGCACTGTCAGGTTCTACGCCGACGCCGGTCTGCTCCGGCCGATCGTCCGCGGTGAGAACGGCTACCGGTTCTTCGGTGAGGACGCAGTCGAACGCGTGCACCTCCTTCGACGCGCGAGCCGACTCGGTCTCGCCTTGAAGGAGATCAAGGACGTGATGGACGTCGCGGAGGCAAGCGACTGCGCCGACGCGCACCGTGCTTTTGCCGCGGCGCTCCGCACCCGGATCGCGGCGATCGAGCAGCAGATGCGTGAGCTCACCGCGATGCGCTCGCAGCTCGTCGACCTCGCCGTCGAGAGCGATGTGGGCTGCACCGATGCGCTGTGCCTCTGCCGGACCCATCCAGCGCACACAACGACGGCCCGGTCATGAAGGTCGCATTCTCGGGAAAGGGCGGCGCTGGCAAGACCACGATCGCCGCCACGCTCGCTCGGGTCTGGGCGCAGCAGGGCAAGCAGGTCTACGCGATCGACGGCGACCCCAATCCGAACCTTGGCGTGGCGCTCGGCATCCCGCGCGACGTCCTCGCCGCGGCACCGATGGTCCCGAAGGACATCGTGAAGGACGTGTACGACTCCGAGGGTCATCAGCACATGGAGCTCAAGCGCTCGCTTCGGGAGCTGCGCGAGGAGTTCGCGATCACCGGTCCCGACGGGGTCCACCTGATGTTCGTCACCGGGCTCGATCATGCGGGGCAAGGCTGACTCTGCAGTGCCCACTCCGCCGTGCGCGGGGTCTCGAGCGCTCTGATGGATGACAGCAGCGACATCTCGCTCCTCGACATGGAGGCGTCCATCGAGCATCTGGGCCGCGCGACCCCGCAGGGCGTCGACGTCCTGTTCGTCGTCGTGGAGCCGTACTACCGCGCGCTCGAGACGGCCAGCCGGATCGCGCCGCTCGCTCGCGATCTCGGGATCCCGCGGCTCGTCACGATCGCGAACAAGGTCCGCGACGCCGAGGACGCCCGCGTGATCCGGGAGTTCTGCAAGGCCCACGACCTCGAGATCGGGCTCGAGCTGCCCTACGACGAGTCAGTCCGAGACGCGGATCGCCAAGGTCGCGCCCTCATTGACGTCGCCCCGAATTCCACGACGGTCGCCGCCGTGCGAACGTTCGCGAAGGAGATGACATCGGCATGACGCTCAGCGAGACCGCTCCACACCCGCGGTACGAAGGCCTCGTCGCTCCGCACTACGAGCAGACCGGGAACGTCGCCGGGGCGACCGCCGAGCAGTGGGTCCGCGCGCAGCTGGACGCGACCCGCGGCCCCGCGTCGCTCATGGGTGGACCGTACGAACGGGTCCACGTCTTCTGGCTCGCCGGCATGAGCTGCGATGGCTGCAGCATCGCGGTGCTCGGCGCGACCGCGCCTGCGGTCGAGAGCCTGCTGACCGGAGCGGTCCCGGGCGTCCCGCTCCTCCTCTTGCACCACACGGCGGTGCAGATCGAGTCGGGCGAGGCGTTCATGGAGCCGATGCGTCAGGCCGTCGCGGGCACCCTTGGCGAGCCGTACGTCGTGGTCTTCGAGGGGTCCTGCGCGAACGAGGACAAGCTGAATGGCGGCTATTGGTCCGCGATCGGTGAGGAGGTCGATGCACAGGGCAACAAGGTCCAGATCCCCTCGGCCATCTGGCTCCGGCGCCTCGCGCCCGCGGCCGCCGCGGTGATCGCCATCGGCACGTGCGCGACGTGGGGAGGCATCCCGGCGGCGATCAACAACGTCACCGACTCGATGAGCGTTGGCGACTGGCTCGGTCCGGAATACCGGAGCGCGCTCGGCCTTCCGGTGGTCAACATCCCTGGCTGTTCGCCGGTCGGTGACAACTTCACCGAGACCGTCGCCGTCACCCTGCTCTTTCTGCAGGGTGTCGGTCCCGCGCCCGAGCTCGATGAGCTTGGCCGCCCGCAGTGGCTGTTCGGGGAGACCGTCCACCGGACCTGCACCCGGGCCGGTTTCTATGAGGAAGGCACGTTCGCCAAGAAGTTCGGCGACAAGGAGTGCCTTGTCGAGATCGGCTGCTGGGGACCGGTGGTCCAGTGCAACATCGCGTCCCGCGGCGCGATCAACCACATGGGCGGCTGCATGAACGTCGGCGGGGCCTGCATCGGCTGCACCATGCCGGGTTTCCCCGACAAGTTCACGCCCTTCTACAAGGCGCCACCCGGCACGCTCATTTCGGCGACCGGCGCTCGGCTCAACGGCTCGTTCGTGCGACCGCTACGGCAGATCACCCAGCGCAAGCTGAATCGCGAGGTCCGTTGGGACAAGGCGGGCACCGGTCCAGGCGGCTGGGGCGCGGATCTTGGACCGCCCACGACCTTCGATCGCGTGACCGACAAGTTCTACCAATTCCTCCGCCACCGGGGCGCGCACGGCACCACAAAGAAAGCAGGGTGATGCGATGGATCTGAACATGACCGTACAGAGCTTCTGGTATCTCATCCTGGCGCTCGGCCTCGTCGTCGTTCTGCTCGTCGCGGCGATGCTCGTCACGATCATCATCTCGGCGCGCAAGATCGAGGCGGCAGCCGGCGACATCTGGACCGTCGGCAAGCAGATCGCCGCGAACACGACCGTGCTCTGGCAGCTGACGAAGACAAACGAGACGGCGTCGGCGATCAAGGGCGTGGCTCTCGACATCGCTGCCGGGGCCGGTTCGATCGACCAGCGTCTCGCGCAATTGCCCGCGGTGCTCGGGAAGGGCTAGGCAATGGACCCGATCACGCTCCTTTGGTGGGTCACCGGGATCTATCTCCTGGTGCTCGTCGTCGTCCTTGCGATCGCCACGATCAGCGTCGCCTTCTATGCGGTCCGTATCGCCCGCACGTTCCGCAAGATCGCGATCGGGCTGACGGCGGTCCGCGATCACGCGGTCCCGCTCGCCGACAAGCTGAGCGCGGCGAACGCCGGGCTCGGGGCCATCGCCGGGTCACTTTCGTCGGCGCGCGATCACCTCGTCGCGACGGACGCGGGGCTCGCGATCCTCACCGGTGACGACAAGGCGAAGGTGGCCTGATGGACGACATCATTCATGTCTGGTGGCTGACGCTCATCATCGCGTTCGTCACGACGATCCCGCTGCTCGGCATCGTGACGCGGTTCATCCGCCACGCCCGTGAGATCGACCGTCTTGCGACGGTGACGCTGAAGGCTGCCGCCGGTGTCGCCGGCAACACCGCGAACATCGTGCTCCTGGACAAGCTGCTGGAGAAAGCCGGCTCGATCGCAGCCACCTCCGCGGCGATCGACGGCGTCGCAGCCAAGATCCACGCGGACGCCGGGGCGGTCGTGCGGACGCTGACGAAGGGAGCTGCCGGTGGACGCTGAGACCCTCGCCAAGCTCACCGCCGCGGCACTCATCGCGCTGATGCTCGTTGTTGGGCTCGGTGTCTACTACATCACCGAGGCGCTGGTCGGCATCAATCGGACCATGGCCAAGATCTCGTGGGGCGTTCGCGCGATCGAGGGTGAGACGAATCTCATCACTTCGCAGGTGCCGCCGCTCATCGACACGTTCACGGTCATCGACGACGGTGCCAAGATCATCGCGACCCGGCTCTCGTCGGCGGAAGGCCATCTGGCCGCAGCCGGCGCGCTGCTCGGCGTAGGGAAGGAATAGCCGCCATGTGCTTCAAGAACCTCCCCATCGAGTTCGACGCCGAAGGCAAGGCGCATCTACGGCCCGGCGTGCTTGATCCGTATGCGGTGAAGGCGACCACGAACGTCCTCACGCAGGAAGAGAAGATCCGGTCGTTGCTCGCGAAGAACGGGCACATCAAGGAAGTGAGCATCGATCCGGTCACCCGCGTCGCGGGCGCGCTCGCGTTCCACAGCGTCGTCGACATGAAGGAGCGCAAGGTCGAGGACGCGCACTCGATGGCGACCCTGTTCCGGGGCTACGAGATCATCCTGCAGGGCCGTGACCCGCGGGACGCCATCTTCATCTCGAGTCGCGCCTGCGGCGTGTGCGGCGGCGTCCATTCGAACTGCTCCGCCGAGGCCATCGAAATGGCGCTCGGTGTCGTCCCGCCGCCGATGGGGATCGTCGCACGGAACCTTGGCCAGGCCGCCGAGTTCCTGTACGACCACCCGTTGCACCTGTATCTGCTGTCCGGACCCGACTACTCCGCCGCCGTGATGGGCCAGAGCAACCCGGCGATCCTCAAGCGGGCGCAGACCTACAAGGCCCGCGGCGCGGCCGTCCATGGATTCGCGACGATCGGCGACATCATGGAGGCGCTCAACCCGTTGACGGGGCGCCTGTACCTGGAGGCGCTCGAGGAGACCCGGCGCGCTCGCGAGATGACCGTCCTGGTGTGGGCGAAGTACCCGCACCCGCAGACGATCGTACCCGGTGGGATCAGCGCGACGATCACGTTGCAGACGCTCAACGAATATCAGACCCGCCTCGCGTACTTCATGGATTATTCGAAGAAGATGATCCACATCTGGGACGACGTGTACGACTTCCTGTACGACGTCGAGCCGAGGTTCCACGACGTCGGCAAGCGCCCGATCAACCTGATCGACCTCGGCATCTGGGAGCACCACGAGGGCTACGACGCCTCATACAAGAACGCGACCGCCTGGGGTGACCGCCGCTGGGCGACGCCCGGCGTCGTCATCGATGGAAAGCTCGTCACGACGAGCCTGCACAACATCAACGCCGGCCTCGAGGAGTTCGTCGACCACAGCTACTACGAGGACTGGACGAAGGCGCCCCAGAAATTCAAGACCGACGAGCTCGGCAATCCGCTCTCGCCGTATCACATGTGGAACAAGCAGACCCTGCCGAAGCCGGAGGGCCGCAGCTGGCGAGAGAAGTACAGCTGGGCGACCGCGCCCCGCTGGGACCGCCAGGTGCTCGAAGCCGGTGCCTACGCCCGCATGTGGACGACGGCATCGTCGCAGAAGATCCCGAAGAACCCGTACATCGAGACGACCGGCACGAGCATGAAGATGGTCCTTCCGGCCGCGCAGCTGCCGGAGATGAAGGTCGAGTGGGTGATCCCGCACGAGCTCAATGCGATCGAGCGCAACCGGGCCCGGGCCTATGCGCAGGCCTACACGACGCTCGTCGCTCTGAACAACCTCACCGCGGCCTATGACCTCATGAAGCAGGGGAACACCGCCGTGAGCGCGGACTTCACGATACCGAAGGACCACCGGATGGGTGTCGGGTTCTGGGGTGCCGGCCGGGGCTTCCTTTCGCATCATCTCGAGATGGAGAACGGCGCGCTCCTCAACTACCAGATCTGCACACCGTCCACGATCAACGCATCGCCGCGCGATCCGTTCGGCCAGATGGGCCCGTACGAGGAAGCGGTGATGAACACGCCGATCACCGAGGAGTTCGCGAGCGAGGCCGAGTTCAAGGGTGCGGACATCCTGCGGACCATCCGCAGCTTCGACCCGTGCATGCCGTGCACGACGCACGTGTACGCCGGCTCGCAGACGATCGTGCGCGAGGTGAACACCTGCGCCTGCATCCTCGAGGACGAGGGAGAGCCTGTCCCCGCCGGTGGTGACTAGCTCCGAGGCCGTGCTCGCCGCGACCGGCCGCATCCTCCTTGGGGGCGTCGGCTATCGGAACCTGCGTGATCTGTCCGCGGGCCCGCTTGTCATCGAGCAGCTCGGTGCGTCGCTCGGCGAGCGGGTCGATGTCGAAGACATGTCCTATGGCCCCGTCGATGTCCTCTTCGCGCTCCAGCGGCGCGATCCCTATCTGGCCGCGATCTTCGTCACCGCGGTGGAGCGCGGCCGCGTGCCGGGGTCGGTGTCCCGCCGGGTCTGGGATTCCCCACCGATCACGCCCGACGAGCTCCAGGAGCGGGTGGCCGAGGCCGTGACCGGCGTCATCAGCCTCGACAACCTGCTGTACATCTGCGGTCACTTCAAGGCCCTTCCACAGCGCGTTGTGATCATCGAGGTGGAGCCGCTCGACCAGGATTGGGGCGAGGCCCTCAGCGCTCCGGGAACAGCTGCGGTCGACGCGGCGAGCGCCCTCATCCGCGGCGAGATCGCTGATCTACTAGCGGTATGAGCCCACTGTGAGCATGGATCGGCTGCGCGTCCGCGACGAGGTCCTGCAGGTCATGTATTGGATGCTGGGTGAGAACATCGCCCACGAGGTGGACGCGCCGTACATCGCGCGCTTCCTCGCCATGCCGGTCGCGGAGATCCAGGAGGCGCTTGGGGTCCTGTCACGCGAGCGCCTGTTGCTGCACGGCGCGACCCCCGAGCGGTTCCGGCTCAGCGAAGACGGGATCCACGAAGGCGGGCGACGGTTCGCCGACGAGTTCCGCGACCTCACGAAGCAGGCGCATGGCGAGTGTGCCCCCGGGTGCTGGTGCCACACCGCGGCGGGCGAGGGCAAGGAGTGCCCGAGCGTGACCAAGGCCCGGGCGATGACCGGTGCCTGAGGTCGATCTCGAGGAGGCGCTGCAGCGGCTCGACCGGATCATCGGCACGTTCGAGAACGAGCCGGTGGCCGCGGTACGCGAGCGCGTGGCCGAGCTCCTCGAGCAGCTCGACGTCGTCCATCGCGAGCTCGTGTGGAAGGTCGGAGCGCGGATCCACTCCGCGGATCCCGTCCTTTTCGAAGGATTGCTCGAAGATCCGCTCACGAGCGTGTTGTTCGAGATGTATGGCCTCGTGGCGCCGAGCCCCGAGGAGCACAGCGATGCGCCGGCGGCGATGATCGGTCTTGACGCCCTCGTCGCGAGCATCCCCGTGCCGTACAGCTGGTTCTCGGTCGGACGGGACGCCGATCTCCCCGAGGCCACGCTCCTTGCCACGGACGTGGAGGGGCAACGGCTGCTGATCGTCCGCCACCGCGGAGAGCTGCACGCGTACGTCGACCAGTGCCCCGGCTCGCCGCTCACCTTGAACGCCGGGCTCATCCACGACGGCGTGCTGCTGTGCCCATGGCACGACTGCCGCTACGACCTCGGCACCGGTCAGCGTCTCGATCGCGATGGGCCGGGCCTGGCCATCGTCCAGTGCACGGTGGCCGACGGCGCCATCCGGGTGGGGCTCCGGTCACGCCGGAAGCCCGCGGCGTGAGGGCCCTCATCGTCGGATTCGGCAATCCGTTGCGCGGAGATGACGGCGCCGGCCTCGCGGCGCTGCGCGATCTGGAAGCCCGCGAGCTGCCCCCCGGCGTTCGGTGCTCCGACGTCGGCATCGGCGGGGTCGCGCTCGTGCACGAGCTCCAGGCCGGCTGGGACCGCCTGGTGATCATCGATGCCGTGCAGCGCGGCGGCGCTCCAGGCACCCTGTACGTCTTGACGCCGGTGCTGCCCGACCTCGCCGCCATGCGACCGCTCGACCGGCATGACCTGCTGGTCGACGCGCACATGGCCGAGCCGTACAAGGCGCTCACGCTTGCGGGCGCATTGGGCGTGCTTCCGGCGGAGATCCACGTCGTCGGCATCGAAGCGCCGAACACCGAGGAGCTCACGATGGAGCTCACCCCCGCGGTCGCGCGAGCCGTGCCGCTGGCGGCGCAGCGCGCGCTCGACCTCGCCTGCGCGCCGGTGGCGGTCTAGCGGTGTGCCAGGGGATCCCCCGGGTCGTGCTCGAGGTCGCCCCGGCGCGGCTGCGCGTGGAGGTCGAAGGCACCGGCCGCTGGATGCAGGCGGCGGCCAGCCTGACCCGTGAGGTGCAGCCGGGCGCCTACGTGATCGTGTACGCGGGCGTGGCCATCGAGCAGGTCAGCCGCGAGGAGGCAGAGGAGCAGCTGAAGTTCCTGGCCGATCTCGAGGCGCAGTTCCCCGACACCGAATTCCCGGACGCATCCGCCTGACGCTCCTCGAGCCGCGCTCTGCGGTGCGCGGCACGACCCGCTTCGTTCGCTACGCGTTCATGCCCAACCGGCTGCAGTACTGCGGCGGGGACGACAACCGCACGATCCTCGAGTACGCCATCGCCGACGCGCGTGAAGCGCCGCTGGTCGGGATGCTTCGGAAGTTCACCGGCGCGCTGCCATATCTCGCGCTCATCGCGCGGCGCAACGGCATCGCCGACCCGTTCGACGAGCGAGTGGTCGAGGCCTACTGGATCGGCAACGAGCTCCTCGAGCGCGTCGAGGCGAAGGAGCTGTACGACCATCTGGTGACCCGCTACGGCGCGGAGCTGTCGAAACGGACCATGGACCGGGTCGCCGCGAAAGCGCCGGCCGGTGCGCGGCCGCACCACAGCTTCCACGTGTTCGATGTGTGGCGCCAGACGGAGCGCGGGCGGAATGAAGTGCTTGCGACGCTCGACTCGTGCCGGATCAGCTGGGGGACCGTGACGGCCGTCGAGCCACTGGCCCTCGTGGTCGAGCGCGCCCCGATCGTGTTTCGCGACGGGGAGCTCGCCCTCGACGAGCCGCGGTCCGAGCGGGTGACGCGGATGCTCGAGGGCAACGGCTTCGTGGATGGTGCGGCGGTCGGGGACGTGATCTCGATGCACTGGAGCTGGGCCTGCGAGGTGTTGACCGCGGAGCAGCAGCGCTCGCTGGAGCGCTACACCCGGCTACATCTCCGGCTGGCGAATACGACCCTGTGAGCGCATAGCCAGGATCGCCACCGCGATCGTCCCGGCGCCGATGAGCCCGAGACCGAGCGCGGCCGGCGCGAGCTGCGTGACCTGGCCTCCGGAGTTCAGGACGGCGGTGATGATCGCTCCGAACACGAGCACCGCGGTCACATCCGTCGCCGGAGAACGCGCGAGCGCGGAGAGCCAGGTCGCGACATACGCGGTGAGGATGAGTCCGGTGAGGGCGACCCACATCCACTGGCTGGCGCTCAATGATGCGAGGGCGGCGACGTGTCCGCCCGCAAATGAGAACGCGATCAGCGCGAGGCCGCCGATGCCCATTCGCGCGGACGCGACAGTGAGCGGCGACAGGCCGGCCAGGAGCCGCTTTGCGATGACGACCTCCACGGCCCAGATGAGCGTGGCGATGAAGACGAGCGCCTCGCCGGTGCTGAGCGCCGGCATCGCGAAGCCGCCCGCCGCGACGATCTGACCTGCCATGAGCAGCCCGATCGCAGCGACGTGGAGCTTACCGAAGCGCTCGCGAAGGAAGCTCACCGCGAGGATCGCGACCCAGATGACGAGCGTCTTCTGGATGAAGCCGGCCGACGCCGCCGTGGTGCGGGACAGCCCCTCGAAGAACAGGACGAACGCCAGACCGCCTCCGAAGAGGCCGACGAGGCCGAGCCCGAAGAGCTGACCGCGCCCGCTGGGGCGGGTGAGGCCGTTCGGCGAGCGCCGCGCGGTAAAGGCGACGGCGATACCGATGAGGATCGCGGCGGCGATGACGTTCTTGACGGTCGTGTAGAGGATCGGGTCGCCGAAGGCCCGGACCGCCATCGCGTTGACCCAGACCGACACGCCGCTGATGAGGGCGGCGGCGAAGGCGAGCGCAAGGCCGGTCCGTCGGGCGGTCACCGGGTAGATGATGCTCCCGGACGCTCGTCCTGCCAACTCAGGCAAGAACGGAGGAACGTATGGATACATCCGATCTCACCACCGCGGTGGGGCATCGGCCCCGTTTGGTCCAAAGCCGACACGTCATGGGGTCGGTGCACGGCGAGAGCAGGGCTGGGCGCTTCAACACCTGGCTGGCCGTGCGGATCACCAAGACCGTCGGCTCGATGTGGATCGCATACGCGTTCGCCTGCATCGCGCTCATTTCGCTACCGGCCGCCCTCGCCTCGGGCGAGGTGATCGTGATCGTGTCGTGGGTCGCCCAGACCTTCCTTCAGCTCGTGCTGCTCCCGATCATCATCGTCGGGCAGAACGTCATCCAGGCCGCCAACGACGCCCGGGCCGAGGCCGATCACGCGACGCTCACCGCGGTCCACCGGCTCACTGTCGAGGTGCATGCGATCAACGAGGCCCAGACCGAGATCCTGAAGCAGCTGCAACGCGCGAGTCCGGCCCGATGAGCCGAGGAACCCGCGGCACAGCATTGCGCTGGACCACGACGTCGACGATGGGGGCTAGCCGGCGCGCTCCCAGCTTGCGCCGCCGTCCGCGGAGCGCCAGATCTCCAGCTTGTCGGTGAGGACGTACACGGTCTTCGGGTTCGACGGTGCTGCGGCGACGAGAACTGCCCCGCCGCGAGCGAACGTTCTTCGATCCCAGGTCACCCCGCCGTCGCTTGATGCAAGGACCACACTCCCGGCGGCGGCGTAGACCGTCTCGCCCGCGGCGTTGAGCGCTGCGCCGCCGACCTCGCGCACGGCCTCCCAGGTCCTCCCGCCGTCGCGCGAGCGCCGGACGCCCTCCATCGTGTTCGCGTACAGAACGTCGGTCCCTCCCGACTTCGCGACCGTCATCGACATCGTGCCGCCGGAGGCATCGCCGGCCTTCTGCCAGATCTTGCCGCCGTCGGCGCTCCGGAACAGCCCGCCCCCGACCACGTAGGCGTAGAAGGTGTTCGGGGTCACGGCGCTCGCGGCGAATCCGTGGATGTCGGTGCCGGGGAGGGCGGGGTTGACCGCGGCCCAGGTCCGCCCGCTGTCGTCCGAGCGCATGAAGATGTCGTGACCCGCTGCGAACTGGGTCTGCGATCCGGGTGGCAGTGCGACGCCCATCGCGTCGCCGTTCGCGCCCATGGCCGGGACCCAGAGCGCGCCGCCGTCATGGCTCACGAGCATCCCGCGGTGGTGGCCGAAGACCACGGTGCGCTCGTCCGTCGGCGAGACCTGAAGGGCGTGGACATCAGCAGGCCGGTACGACGCGAGCACTGCGCCCTCGCGCGGCGCGATCGCGACATCGGGCGTTGGCGCACGGACCCACCAGCCGGCCCCGATCAGGAGCGCGATCGCAGGCACGAGCAGCCACGGCCGGCGAGAGTGTTTGGGCGACGCCGCCCGTCGGCTCTTCCCGGTCACCACGAGAGCCTGTCGGACCCACTACCCCGAGCAGTCATCACCCTTCCACGCCTCTCGGCCCTCGCGGAGCAGGAACACGCACATGGCGATCGCAGCGACGGGATCGGCCCACCACCATCCGGTTCCTGCGTTGACGACGATGCCACCGAGCACGATGAGGGAGAGCCACCAACACGCGGTGGTCTGGAACGCGTCGGCCTCCAGTGCCCGGCTGCCGAGCGCGACGGCCGTGCGTCGCTTTGCCCGCGCGAGCCACCACATCACGCCGATCGAGAGCGACGTGACCGCGATGCCGACGGCGCTGGGCTCCGGGCGCTCCTGGAGCACAAGCGTCTTCAGCGCCTCGAACAGGATGTACGCCGCGAGGCCGAACAGCGAGACCGCCACGAGCTTCTGCGCGCGCCGTTCGATCGCCTCGATGGTCTCTGCGTCGGTGTGCGTGCGCTCAGCCAAAAGCCGCCAGATGAGGATCGATCCCGAAGCGCTCTCCACGAAGCTGTCGATACCGAATCCGAGCAGCGCCACGCTTCCCGCCGCGACCGCCGCCGTGACCGCGACGAGGCCTTCGATCAGGTTCCAGCCGACGGTGATGTACTCGAGGCGCAGGGCTCGACGGATCAGCCCCGATCGCGCCACGGCAGCGGCAGGCGCGGTCACGGGTGAGCTCCCTCCTCGACCGGTTGACGATCCTCGGTCTCGATCTGGAAGGTCGAGTGCTCGATGTCGAACTGGGTCGAGAGGCACCGACAGAGCGCATCGAGCACCGCGGAGCTCTTCGCGCCCTCATCGACGATGACGTGGGCCGAGAGGACATTGAGGCCGCTGGTGATCGTCCAAGCGTGCAGGTCGTGGACGTCGCGCACACCCTCCGCCTGGAGGATGTGCGTGCGCACCTGGGCCATGTCCACGTTCTTCGGAGTCGCTTCCAGTAGCACGTCGGTCGCCTCGCGGAGGAGGCCGTACGTGCGCGGCAGGATGAGCAGGCCGATGAGGGCCGAGGCGATCGCGTCCGCCTGCACGAATCCGGTGAACCGGATGACCAGAGCGGCGACGAGGACAGCGGCTGACCCGAACGCGTCGTTCAGCACCTCCAGGTAGGCGCCGCGGAGGTTGAGGCTGTCCTTTTGACCGGCGCGCAGCAGAGACGCGGCGACGCCGTTGGCGAGGAGCGCGCCCGTGGCGACGATGAGCATCGGCCCGGTCGCGACCTCGGTCGTCGCAGTGATCCGGCGCCATGCCTCGAACAGGACGTACCCGGCGATGCCGAAAAGGAGCAGCGCGTTGAGCACGGCGGCGAGGATCTCGAAGCGGTAGAAGCCGAAGCTCCGTTCGCGCGTCGTCGGCCTCGCGGCGAGCGAGATGGCGACGAGTGCCAGGCTGGTCCCGACGACATCGGCGAAGACGTGTCCGGCATCCGCGAGGAGAGCCAGACTATTGGACGCGAGCCCGACGATGACCTCGCTGACGAGGATCGTCGCCGAGATGCCGAGCACGATGCCCAGCCGTCCGCGGTGCGCGCCCGCGGCGCTGTGGCTGTGGGCCACTAGCCGGCCTCGCGCTCGCTCGCCTGCAGGTCCTCGCGCACGTGGCGCAGACCGTCGGCGAGGACGTGCCGGATGTGGTCGTCGGCGAGGCGGTAGTAGACCATTCGCCCCACCTTCCGCCTGGAGAGGACCCGTCGGTCGCGGAGCATCCGCAGCTGATGGCTGATCGCGGATTGGCTGATCCCGACCACGAGCGCCAGGTCGCAGACGCACAGCTCCTCCGTGAGCGACAACACGTGAAGGAGCCGGGCGCGGGTGGGATCGGCCAGGAGCTCGAAGACTCCCGCGAGATCCTCGGCTTCAGCGCGTGCGATGACCATCCCGAGCACCGGACCGACCAGCTCGGGGTGCAGGCACTCGACTTCGCAGCGATCCGCGGTCAGTTCCATATCTGCGCGCACATGCATATGTTAGGGATGCGCCATTCTGTTGCGCACGCTACCGAAGAAAACCCCCTGAGAGTGCGCGTCTGCCGGTGCAGGCCACGGTCTTCAAAACCGCTGACGGGGCGTTGCACGTTCCGTGGTGGGTTCGACTCCCATGCACTCTCGCAGCCGGCCGGCCGCTAAGCGGACCGCCGGCGACCTTCGGACCAGCTCCAGAGCTCCTTCACCCCGAGGGGTGCCGCGATCGCGTAGCCCTGCATCGAGTACGCACCGGCCTCGAGCAGAAGCGCGATCGTCGCCTCGTCCTCGACGCCGACGGCCTGGGTCCTCGCACCGAGCTCCGTTGCTCGCGCCACCAGCGCACGGAGCGTGGCGCCGGCGGCGTCGCTGCGACCTGCTTCGGTGACCAGGCCGCGGCCTGGCTTCACGTAGTCCCACCGGTTCCAGCTCGACGCTTCAAGCTCGTCGAGCCTGGTGACGTCGTCGAGGGCGAGACGGATGCCACGCTCGCGCAACCGCGCGAGACCCGCGACGGGTGGCTCGACGGCCGCCAGGCTCGCGGCGGCGACTTCGAAGGTGACCGTCCCCGGATCACGTTGGATCTTCATCGTCCGCTCGGCCAACCGAAGGAACGACTCGTCGCCGAGGAGCGGCGCGGTGATGTTGACGCTCACGCCGACACGCGCTCGGTCCCGCTGCCAGACGCCGGCCTGGAGCATCGCCTCGCGGATCACCCAGGCCTCGAGATCCCGCATCAGGCCGCTGCGTTCCGCGGCGGCGATGAACTCGGCGGGCGGGACGATGCCCCGGGTCCGGTGGTGCCAGCGCACGAGCGCCTCCACCCCGCGCAGCTCGCGGGTCGTCACGAGCACGCGCGGCTGGTACTGCAGGAACAGCTCGTTCTCGATGATCGCGCGCCCGAGCTCGAACCGCAGCTCCGTGTCGGCCATCTGCGGCAGCGTAAACGCGGCGCGGGCCCGCGACCGCGCATCCGAGCCGCGCGCATTCGGGCTAGCCTCGACCCATGACGGCGCCTGGCAGACGCGAGGACCTCGTCGAAGGGCTCGAGGGACCGGCCACCGATCTTGCCGCGGACGTCGAGCCGGGCCGTACGTCGGCGCTCGCGGCGCTCCGGTACCGCGACTTCCGGCTGTTCTGGTTCGGACTGCTCGTCTCGAACATCGGGACGTGGATGCAGATGTTCGGTCAGGGATATCTGGTCGTCCTCCTTGCGGTCCGCGACGGTGTCCCGCAGCTCGCGCCGCTCTACCTCGGGCTGGTCGGCCTCGCTCGAGCCGTCCCCGGTCTCGCGCTCGGCCTCTTCGGTGGAGCGCTCGCCGACCGGACCGACCGTCGCCGCCTGCTCCTGGTCACGCAGTCCGCGGCCGCGGTCACCGCGACGATCCTCGCGACGCTCGCGATCACGAACACGATCAACATCGTCGAGATCCTGCTGCTTGGCGCGCTGAACTCGACGATCTTCGCCTTCGACGCGCCGAGCCGTCAGTCGATGGTCCCGCGCCTCGTGCCCGAACGCGACCTGATGAGCGCGATCGGGCTCAACTCCGCGGCGTTCAATGGGCCGCAGATCATCGGTCCGGTGATCGGCGGGCTCCTCTTCGCGCCGTTCGCGAACACGCCGACCTTCGGCGCCGGCCTGCTGTTCTACGTGAATGCGGTGTCATACCTCGCGGTCGTCGTCGCGTTGCTCAAGATGGGGTCGGTCCCGGTCATCGGACGCAGCAGCGAGGTCTCGATGCTCGACTCCATCCGGGAAGGGCTCGCGTATATCCGCCAGGACGTCGTGATCCGGTGGATCATCGTGCTCGCTGCGACGACCGCGCTCTTCGCGCGGCCGTACATCCAGCTGCTGCCGGCGGTCGCACACGATCTGCTGCGCGTCGGTGCGGTCGAGCTCTCGTGGATGCTCGCGGCGTCCGGCGTCGGCGCGCTGCTCGGCTCGCTCGCGACAGCGATGTTGGGCGGATTCGAGCGACGGGGGCTCGTCCTGGTGACGGCCTCGGTCGGCTTCGGCGGGTTCCTCGCGTGGTTCACCGTGCAGCGCGCGCTGCTGCCGTCGCTGCCACTCCTCGTCGTGCTCGGCTTCCTGACGATGGTGTTCCTCGGCATGGCCAACGGGCTGCTCCAGACACGGTCGCCCGATCACCTTCGCGGCCGGGTCATGAGCGTCTACACGATGGTGTTCATGGGCCTCATGCCCCTTGGCTCGATGATCATCGGGTCGATCGGCAGCATCGCGGGCACGGATCGGGGCCTGCTGGCGGGCGGCGTCATCTGCACGTTCATCGCGCTCTATGCCGCACTGCGCATCGCGCCGCTCCGCAACGCCACCGGCGGTCCGCGCCCGTTGCGCGTCGCACGCCATCCGGGCGCCTGATGCCGCGTATCCCGGCATTCGTCTTCGCCGTCGCGCTCGGAAATCTCCTCGTGCCGCTGAACTCCACGATGATCGTCGTCGCCCTTCCGCTCATCGGCCGCGATCTCGGCGCCGATCGCGTCACGCTCGCCTGGCTCATCACCTCGTACCTCATCGCCATGGCCTCGCTCCAGCCCATCGCCGGTCGGCTGGGCGATCGCTTCGGGCGCCGTCGCCTCATGCTCGGCGCGCTCGTGTACTTCATCGTCGCGTCGGTGGGGTGCGCGCTCGCGCCGAACCTGCTCGTGCTCGTTCTCTTCCGGCTGCAGCAGGCGATCGCCGCCGCGGCCGTCGTCCCGAACAGCCTGGCCCTGCTTCGCGGGGGCTCGGTCGAGGGCAAGGCCGGTGCGTATTTCGGGATCTCCGGCGCGACCACCAGCATCGGCGCCGCGAGCGGCCCGCTCATCGGCGGTCTGCTGTCGGCGATCGACTGGCGGCTCATCTTCCTCGTGAACCTGCCGCTCGCCGGGCTCGCGCTCGCGGTCGCGTGGCGTTCGCTGCCGCTGGGCGAGCCGCCGCGACGCACCGCGCACGCCGACGTGACCGGCGCGGTCGCGCTCGGCGTCCTGCTCTCGCTCGCCGCGTGGACCCTCACCGAAGCCGGCAGCGCCGCGCCCGCCCTCACCATCGGGCTCCTTGTTGCGGTGGCGATCGGCGCGGTCGCGTTCGTCCGCTATGAGTCGCGACACGCCGATCCGGCACTGCCGCCGTTCCTGTTCACGATCCGCGCGTTCACCGGAGCGAACCTCACGATCGCGCTCTCGAATCTCGCGCTGTACGGGACCTTTCTCGCGGTGCCGGTGATCCTGGCAGGTTCAGGCCCGGACGCCACGATCCGCGGCGGGATCGCCATCAGCGCCCAGTCGGTCGCGATGATCGTGTTGTCGCCGGTCAGCGGAGCGCTCGTGGACCGCTTCGGTCCGCGCTGGCCGACGGCGCTCGGCGGGCTCCTGATCGCCATTGGGCTCGCGACCCTCGGGCTCTCCGGCCGGGCGTCGGATTTCGGTGTGCTGCTGATCTGCCTGCCCATCACCGGTGCCGGCGTCGCGCTCACATTCCCCGCGACCCGCATCGCGGCCCTGGACTCCGTGCCGGTGCGCTACGCGGCACTCGCGTCCGGCGTCACCTCATCGAGCCGGTACTTCGGCGGGATGATCGGCGCGCTCGTG
>JANLWM010000345.1:0-24888 GCA_031364525.1 Chloroflexota bacterium
TGGTCGCGCGGCTCGTCGTCGAGACCGAGGACATCCTGCGTCGTCGCACTCGGGAGCTGCTCGGCTAGAGCAAGGGTGCCGGCGGTCAGCTGTGACGGCGTGGCTCTGTCCGGCCGCGCGCCGACCTGATAGGGTCACAGCGCTTCCGCTGCGTCTCTGGAGGGTGGGGATGTTCCGTCGTGTCGTCACGATTGCGGTCGCGTGCGCGCTCGTCGTGCTCGGTGTGCCATTCGGCACCGGTCGAGCGGACGCGGCGGGCGCCGCGAATGGCACGCAGGGGCTGACGATCATCGGGGCGACGTACACCCAGGACTTCAACAGCCTCTCGAGCACCACAGCATCGAGCGTCCTGCCGGTGGGCTGGGCCCTCGACGAGCAGGGAACGTCCGCGGTGAACAACGGGCTCTACGCCGTCGGCACGGGTTCGGGCGCCAGCGGAGATACCTACA
Organism: Chloroflexota bacterium; assembly: GCA_031364525.1. Classification (GTDB taxonomy): domain Bacteria; phylum Chloroflexota; class Limnocylindria; order P2-11E; family P2-11E; genus UBA4735. The sequence continues at coordinate 450 of JANLWM010000345.1, forward strand.
GCTTCGGCGCCACCAGCAGCCCTGATCGCGCACTCGGGACGCTCTTCAGCAGCTCGTTGACGCCGACGATCGGCGCGAACTTTCGCAATGACACGGGGGGCCCGATCACCCACATCGACATTTCCTACACCGGCGAACAGTGGCGGTTCGGCGCGAACCTCCGTGGGCCCGACAAGTTGGACTTCCAATACAGCACCACCGCGACAGGTCTGACCTCGACCTCATGGGTCGACTTCGACGCGCTCGACTTCACGAGTCCCAGGAGCTGCGCCGTCACGAGCTGCGCCGGCCTAGCAGTGGGCGCCCTCGACGGGAACAGCGCGGCTAACCGCCAGACGCTCAGTGCAACGATCGCGGTGAGCCTTCCGGCAGGCGCGACGCTGTGGATCCGATGGAAGGAATTCGACGCAGCGCCGGGCTCCGATGATGGCCTTGCGGTCGATGATTTCTCCCTGACCCCGCGCGCTCTGGATGCCGCGCCCACCGTCGTCTCCACGACGCCGGCCAGCGGAGCGACGAACATCGCTGTCAACAGCAACGTCAGCATCGGATTCAGCGAGCCGGTGACGCCCGCGGCCGGCTGGTACGCGATCTCGTGCACCACGACCGGCGTGCATTCGGCGACCCAGTCGAGCGGCGGCCCCAATGTGTACCTCCTCGACCCGGTGACGGACTTTGGATCTAGCGAGACCTGCACCGTCACGGTGGACGCGACGAAGGTCTCGGACAATGACGGTCTCCCGCCGTCGAACATGGCCGCGAATCACGTCTTCTCCTTCACGACCGCAGCGCTCACGGATGTCGCGCCGAGCGTGGTCTTCAACAGTCCAGCGAACGGCGCGACCAACGTCGCGTGGGACGCGACCGTCACGGTCGGGTTCAGCGAGCCCGTCACCCTGGCCGCGGGCTGGTACACGATCTCGTGCGCGGTGAGCGGTATCCACGCCGCCGCGCAGTCGATCGGCGGCCCTGCCCCGAATGTCTACAACCTCGACCCGACGGTGGACTTCCGCCCGAGTGAGGCGTGCACCGTCACAGTGGACGCGTCGAAGGTCTCGGACAACGACGGCCTTCCCCCGTCGAACATGGCGGCAAACGTCGTCTTCAGCTTCACGACGGCTGCGAATATCTGTCTCGACCCCGCGACAGCCATCCACGCGGTGCAGGGCAATGGCCTGCTCAGCACGATGGCCGGCGCGACGGTCACCGTCCAGGGAGTGGTCGTCGGCGACTACCAGCAGACACCCGCGCAGTTCAGCGGCTTCTATCTCGAGGAAGAGGACGCTGACTGGGATGCCGATCCAGCGACCTCCGAGGGCATCTTCATCTTCAGCACGACCGCCGTTTCCGCCGGAGACGTCGTTCGCGTGACCGGGACGGTGAAGGAGCTGGTCAGCGGCACGTCGAGCCTGACGGAGATCGCCCCTGTCACCGCGGTGACGCTCTGCGCATCCGGCGCATCCGTCACGGTCACCGAGGTGACCCTCCCCGTTGCGAACATGGACGACTTCGAGCGCTACGAAGGGATGCTCGTCCACTTCTCTCAGACGCTTACCGCGACCGAGACGTTCACCCTCGGCCGTTTCGGTGAGGTCCGGCTCGCTGCGGGCGGCCGCCTCTACACCCCGACGGCGGTGGTGACGCCGGGGGCGAACGCTATCGCGAAGGAGGACGAGAACCAGCGACGGTCATTCGTCCTCGATGACGGCAACAATCAGCAGAACATCGACCCGACGATCAATCCATCCGGGGGCCTGTCGGCGTCGAACACTCTGCGGTCGGGCTACACGGTGACCGGACTGACCGGCGTCTTCGACCAGCGTTTCTCGTCGTACCGGCTGCAGCCGTTCGCCGGCGTCGCATTCACTGCGACGAACGCGCGATCGTCCGCCCCCAGCGGAACCGGAAACCTCAAGATCGCCTCGTTCAACGTCCTGAACTTCTTCAACGGGAACGGGCTCGGCGGTGGGTTCCCGACCGCACGTGGCGCGAACACCTCGACCGAATATGGACGTCAAAAGGCCAAAGAGGTGAGCGCCCTTCAGCAGATGAACGCCGACATCGTCGGGCTCATGGAGATGGAGAACGACGCGCCGCCCTACAGCGCGATCGAGGACCTCGTCGCGGGTCTGAACCTGGCCATGGGAGCCGGCACCTACTCATTCATCGACACGGGGATCATCGGCACGGACGCGATCAAGGTCGCGTTGATCTACAAGCCGGCGAAGGTCACGCCGGTCGGGGCGTACGCGATCCTCACGACCGCGGTCGACCCGCGGTTCGTCGATACGAAGAATCGCCCGTCGCTCGCCCAGACGTTCCGGCTCAACAACGGCGCGAAGCTCACCGTCGTCGTCAACCACCTCAAGTCCAAGGGCTCCGACTGCAATGACCTGGCCGACCCGGACACCGGTGACGGGCAGGGCAACTGCAACATCACGCGTCGGAACGCTGCCGCTTCACTTGTGGACTGGATCGCCACGGATCCGACGGGGAGCCGCGATCCCGACTTCCTGCTCATCGGCGACATGAACTCATACACCTTCGAGGATCCGATCACGACGTTCACCGGCCGTGGACTCACGAACCTGATCCGGCAGTACGGCGGCCTCGAGGCGTACTCGTATGTATTCGGCGGCGAGTCCGGCTACCTGGACCACGGGTTGGCCACCTCGTCGCTCGCGGCGCAGGTCACCAAGGCCGCCGACTGGCACATCAACGCCGATGAGCCGACGGTCCTTGACTACAACACCGAGTTCAAGACCGCGAACCAGGTCAACACCTTCTATGACGCCGGTCCGTACCGGGCATCGGACCACGATCCTGTGCTCGTGTTCCTCCAGCTGGTCGACTCCGTCGCACCTCAGATCACTGCACCGGCCGACCTGACCATGCAGACCGGCGCGACGGCGACCTCGTGCGGCACGTTCCTCGGTGACCCGGGCCTCGGCGCCGCGATCGCCACCGACGACAGCGGTCTGGCTCCCGCGATCACGCGGTCCGGGGTGCCCGCCGGCAACGTGTTCCCGGTCGGCACGACGGTGATCATGTACACAGCGACCGACGCGTCAGGCAATTCCGTGACCGCGACGCAGCTGGTCACGGTCATCGACAACGCACTGCCGACCGTTAGCGCACCATCGGGGGTGAACGCCGGGACCGGTCCCGGCGCGACGACCGCCACCCGGCTGATCTCGGACGCGGACCTTGGGACCGCGACCGCATCCGACAACTGCCCTGATCCACAGATCGTGCGCAGCGGCGTGCCTGCGGGCAACGTGTTCCCGGTGGGGATCACAACGATCAGCTACACCGCAACGGACCAGAGCGGCAACACTTCGACCGCCACGCAGGTCGTGACCGTCGTCGATGACACGCCGCCGACGATCTCCGGGGCCACGACGACGACCGCAAATTCGAACGGTTGGTATTCCGCCGCGGTCACGGTGCACTTCATGTGCACCGACAACGTCGCGTACACCTCATGCGAACCCGACCACACGCTGTCCACCGACGGCCTGGGCCAGAGCGTCAGCGGTTCCGCCGCGGATGCGGCCGGCAATACCGCATCGGCGACGGTCGGTGGGATCAACATCGACCGCACCGCCCCGACCATCGCCGGCACCACCTCCGGCTACACCCTGGGCACCTGGACCAACGCCAATGTGACCGTCGTGTTCGCCTGCGCTGACACGCTCTCAGGCGTCGCGACCTGCACCACGCCGGTCACCCTGTCGACCGAAGGCGATGGTCAACACGCCATCGGCATCGCCGCCGATCGGGCGGGGAACACCGCGTCGACCACGGTTCAGGCGATCCGGATCGACAAGACCGCGCCGGTCGTCGTCCTCTCAGGCCCGCTCAGCTACACGGTGGATCAGACCCTCGCGATCACCTGCACCGCGAGTGACGCGCTCTCCGGCGTCGTACTCGCGTTGTGTCCCGGTCTGAGCGGCCCCGCTGTCGCGGTCGGTCTCGGCTCGCACACGTTCACCTCGGGCTCGACCGACCGCGCCGGTAATGTCGGGAGTGCCACCGTCACGTACACCGTCTCGGTCAGCGAGACGAGCCTCTGCGCACTGACACGCACGTACACGACGAGCGCCGGCATCGCGAACTCCCTCTGCAAGAAGCTCGACGCGGCGGCGGCTGCGGCGGCTCGAGGCAAGACCCCCAACAATGTTGAGGCCTACATCCATGAGGTCGAGGCCCAACGGGGCAAGGCGATCGAAGCCGGACGCGCTGACGTCCTTATCGCGCTGGCGAGAGCTCTCTAGCGGGAGGCGGTACGGTCGCCTCCCGCGGTCTCCAGGTCGGCACTTGGGTCGGCCGCCGGGCTCTGCTGGGGAGAGAGGATTCGAACCTCTGATTGGCTGATCCAGAATCAGCTGCCTTACCGCTTGGCCACTCCCCAAAGGCGGACGTCAATTATCTCATTCAGGACCGAACGCCTTCGCTTGGGCACCGTAGCCCGATGGGCCTGACCTATGGAGGGGTCGCGGAACACCAACGGTCTGACTAGGCTGACAAGCTGGAATGATCAGGACCGAGCAAGGCGTCTACCTGCAGTTCTTCGATGAGGGCGAGCCGGCGGACCGCGAGCTACCGCCCCTGGGCCCGTTCGAGCTGCTCATCATCCGGCACAACCGGATCATCGGCGACCGCGAGAACGTCGAGCACGACGCGATGGGCGCGGGGTCGGTGGAGCGCTGGCTCGAGGCGGAGCTGGAGCTCCGTCGCGCCCTCGGCGATGAGCCGGGCGGCGTGCGCCGGGGGCATATGCGGATCCGCGCGCCGCGCGGGGACATCATCGTGCGGTTCTATGACTACGCGGGCGACGAGGCGCCGAAGGTGCCGGAGCTCGGACCGTTCTACTCGCTCATCGTCGGCAAGCGCGAGGTGCGCGCGGACGACAAGCTCATCGCGCTTCGCTCCACCGATCTCGCGCCGTGGACCCTGACCGACGCCATCCGTCCCGGGATCGCGGGCATCAACAAAGCGGACTTCTCGGTCTTCTCGCTCAGCGTGCGCGATCCGCGCTCCGCATCGCAGCCGCCGGCGCCACAGCCCAGCGCGCCGCCTTCGGTCAGCGCGCCGGTCGCAGCGGGAGCGGCGCCTGCGCCCACCGCGCCACCGCCGATCGCGGCGGAGGGCGGGCCGGCGCCCGCCGATCGGGAATTCGTCGAGCGACGTAAGGTCCAGCGGGAGATCTATGTCGCGCGGCCGCTTCCGACCCAGGATGAGCAGCTGACGCCCGCCGACGTCAATCTCATCCTCCGCGTCGACAAGCTCAAACAGCAGGAGCTCGCCCAGCAGCTGATGGTGGAGCGCCTCCGTCGCGAGCAGCATGTCGATCCGGAGATCGCCCTTCGCACCGAGACCGTGGACTCGTTGCCGATGCGCTTCCAGCCGCCGGTCCGCGACCGTACGACGGCCGAGGCGGAGGCAGAGGAGTACGAGGACGTCCCATTCACCCAGCGACTGCTCGCGCTCCTCTGGCGCACGAGGCTCCTCATCATCACCGCGCTCATCCTCATCGCCGCGGTCTCCGCGGTCGGCTACCTCAGAGCCTCCGCGCCGAGCGGACCGCCGCCGCTGACGTTCGCCGCCTTCGGCAGCAAGGTCGCGGCACCGGATTGGGTCATCTCAGTGGACTCGGTGGAACGGACGCTGTCCCTCGGAACGGTGAGGGCCACGTCCGGCTCGCTCCTTCTCGTTCACATCACCGCGACGAAAAAGAACAACGACGCGCCCACGCTCGATCCGAGCGACTTCGCACTCATCGATCCGACCGGGGCGCGGAGCGGTCCGTTCGGGACCTCGAGCGAGGTGTACCGGTCGAACGCCGGCCTGACCTGGCCCGCCCGCTACCAGGTATCGATCCCGACCCGCAGTGTGCTCGTCTTCGATGTGAATCCCGGCCTCAAGGGCCTTGTGCTCCTGATCAAGAGCGCGAATGTCCAGGTGCGCCTGCCCGATCCCTAGCCCTCGATCGCGGCCGCCGTCATGAAGCACACCAGCAGCACGGGCGCCACGACGAGCGCGTAGAGGGATGCCTGTCCGGAGCTCACGATCGCCGTCGCCTCGACGACCATCGCGGCTGCGATCACGCCCGGCGCTCGCGACGACCCCCGGCTTTTCGCCCGAACGGCGAGCGGGGCGACCAGCGGCACGAACGTCCAGAGCGTCCAGCCGGTAACGCGTTCGCCGAGGGCGAGCGCGACGACGACCGCAGTGATCGCCGAGAGCCATGCCATGCGTCGGGCCATGCGGAGACCGTAGAACCTAGGATTGACCTTTCCAAGCGGCGATGAACGGGGTGCGGCCATCGACCCATCGAGCGGTCTCGCGCTTCCGCGAGGCTTTCGCGACATCCTTCCGACCGAGGCGCGCGAGCTCCATGCCATCGAGCGCACGCTCATGGAGACGTTCGCCGGGTATGGCTATGTGCCGCTCGAGCCGCCGACCGTCGAGTTCGCGACCGGAACGATCGCGGAGCAGCGGATGCTGCGCTTCCTCGACCGCGACGGCCGGCTGCTCGCGCTCCGGCCCGACGTCACCACCGCGATCGCCCGGGTCGTGGCCCAGCGCTATCGCGACGCGACGGCCGCGCTTCGCCTTGCGTACTTCGCGCAGATCTTCCGCGAAGAAGCATCGATGCGCGGCTCCGAACGCGAGTACGACCAGGCCGGCGTCGAGCTCATCGGCGACCCGAGCCTTCGTGCCGACGCGGAGGTCGTCGCGCTGCTCGCGGATGCGCTCGCGCGATGCGGGCTGCGCACGGCCGAGATCGACATCGGGCACGTCGGCTTCTTCGGCGGATTCATTGACGAGCTCGATCCTGCCGCGCGCGACACGGTCGCGTCCGCGGCTCGGGCAGGCGATCTCGTGTCGGCCGTCGTGCTCGCGCGCGCCGCGGGGCTGAGCGCCGCCCGCACCAGCGCGCTCGAGCGCGGATTGCGCCACCGGTCGACCGACGTCGGTACCCTCGCAAAGGACGCGCCCGCCGCTTCCCGGAAGGCGCTCGCGACCCTCGAGGCGCTTGGCCCGTTGCTCGAGGCGGCCGGCGTGAGCGGCGCGATCCGCTTCGATCTCGGCTTTGTGCCGGCGCTCCCGTACTACTCAGGCATCGTCTTCCAGGTCACGGCCCCGGGTTTGGGGTTCGCGATCGCCGCCGGCGGCCGGTACGACGCCCTGCTGGCGCGATTCGGGACAGACCGTCCGGCGACGGGCTTCGGGATCGCCGTCCCGCATCTGCACCAGGCCGTCGTCGCCGCCGGCTGGCAGCCGCAGTCGGGCGCGCCGTTGCTGGTGCTCGCGCCTGCATCCAGTGATACGGCGACGCTCGCAGCGGCCGCGCGCCTTCGGACCCTCGGCGTCGCCGTCGCCATCGGCGACGTCGCGGAGTACGCGGGTCAGGACGTCCATCGGGCCTCGGTCGTCGATGCGGAGCACGTGCGGTACGAAGGTGTGACGCGCGACCTCGAAGGGTTCGCCACGCAGCTCACGATGGTCGCGTCGTGAGCCCGCTGCGCATTGCGCTCGCGCAGGGCGCGATCTTCGCCGAGACGAAGGTGGCGCTCGCAGCGGCCGGTCTTTCGATCGAGGGCCTCGACGGAAGCGATCGACGCCTCGTCGTGCCCGCGGGCGAGGTCGAATACGTGCTCTGCCGTCCCAGCGACGTGCCGACATACGTATCGCACGGAGCGGCCGACCTCGGGATCACCGGCAAAGACGTGCTGATGGAGAGCGAGGCCGACGTGCTGGAGCTCATCGATCTTGGCTACGGGACCTGCCGATTCGTCGTCGCTGCGCCGCAGGATTCGATCGACCGTTCGCTCGACGAATACCGGCACCTCGGCTCGCTCGAGGTCGCGACGAAATATCCGCATGTCGCCGAGGGGCACTTTCAACGTCGCGGGGTACAGGTCGAGATCATCAAGCTGAGCGGATCGGTGGAGCTCGCGCCGCAGGTCGGTCTCTCCGACTGGATCGTCGATCTGGTCGGCACCGGTCGCACCTTGAAGGAGAACCGGCTCGCGATCGTCGAGGAGATCGCGACCTGCACGGCGCGGCTCATCGCCAACCGCACGAGCTACGCCCGGGACCGGGCGGGCATCGCCGCGCTCGCGGCGGCGCTCGAGACGTGGGTCGCGACGCGGTGAGGATCGTTGTGGGCGACCTTGCCCGCTTCAAGAGGGACGTGGCCAGGCGCCGGAACGCGTCGGCCTTCGACGACGCGCTGCTCGCGTCGGTCCGCAAGACGGTCGCGGACGTGAAGCGGCGCGGTGACGCGGCGGTGCTGGCGAGCGTTCGCCGCTTCGATCGCAAGGCGGCCACAGCGCGCGACCTCTGGGTCGACGCCCGTGCGGTACGCAGCGCGGCCCGGGGCTGCGAGCCGGAGCTCCGGCGTGCGCTGGACCTGTCGTACGAGGCGATCCTCGCGTTCCACGCGAAGCAGAAGCCAAAGCCGGTCCGGCATCAGCGCGGTGCGTTCAGTGAGACCCTTGTTCCGCAGCCGCTCGCGCGGGTCGGCGGCTGCGTGCCCCGCGGAACGGTGGCGTACCCGTCGACGGCCCTGATGATCGGCGTTCCCGCGAAGGTCGCCGGCGTGGGGGAGCTCGTGCTCGTCTCCCCGATGGCGGCCGGCGGCGAGATCGATCCGGCGCTCGCCTATGCCGCGACGAAGGTCGGCGCGGCGGGTCTCTATCGGGCCGGTGGCGCGGCTGCGGTCGCTGCGCTCGCGTACGGCACGAAGCTCGTACCGGCGGTCGACATCATCGCCGGCCCGGGCAACGCGTACACGACCGCCGCGAAGTGGCTCGTCTCCGCGGACGTCGGGATCGACGCGCTCCAAGGCCCGAGCGAGCTCATCGTCATCGGCTCTCGCGATGCTGACCCGACCGCGGTGATCCTGGACCTCGAGGCCCAGGCGGAGCATGGCGGCGAGCCGTTCGCGGCGCTCCTCAGCGATGACGAAGGTCTGCTCGCCGTCGTCGCGGCGGTCGTGTCGCGTGTCGGTTCACGCGATGGGACGATCGCTCTGTACCGGGTCCCGTCGCTCCCGGCGGCCGTCGAAGCGGCGGCTCACGCCGCGCCGGAACACCTCCACCTGGCGGGCGCGCGCGCGGCACGTTCGGCGAAGCGGACCCGCAATGCCGGCGCGGTGTTCATCGGCACCAAGACCGCGGTGGCCTTTGGCGACTACGTGGCCGGCTCGAACCACTGCCTGCCCACGGGTGGTTCGGCGCGCTGGTCATCGCCGCTCCGCGTCGAGGACTTCATTCGCTGGTCCACGCACGTGACCGCGCGCGGGGACGTCAGCGCTGCGGCGAGCGCAGGTTCCGCGATCGCGCGCCACGAGGGGATGGACTTCCACGCCGCGTCGATGGAGCTTCGGCGCTAGCGATCGCCGCAAGCGCGCGTTGCGTGTTGATCCCGGCCCGGCGCTTCGACCGCTGGAGCGCGCGCAGGTCGTCCGGGGTGTCGATATCGCGTCCGAGCCGTGCGACCCGGAGCACCGTGCCCAGCTGGCCCGCGGCCCGGCGATGCGCCTGGAGGCTGCGATGGCCGAAGAGCGGCGCCATGCGTGACGGTGGCCGGAGGAACAACGCGTTCGTGCCGACCCCGTCCTGGTCCGGAACGATGACGATGGCGGCGCGCCGACCCGCGGCGATCACCCGCCGGAGGTCGGCCGGAGCCGCGAACGGCAGGTCGGCCGCGACGACCAGAGCCGCATCTGCGCCGGTGCGCTCCGCCATCCTGAGGCCGCGCGCGGCTCCCTCGCGCGTGCCGCGGGCCGGCGCGACCGCAGCCTGCGCGCCGAGCCGTCGCACCCTGGTCGCGATCGAGCGCGAATCGGTCACCACAAGAACGGTCCGTCGGGTCCGGGTCGCCGCCGCGACGACATCGTCCAGCATCGCGAGGGCGAGCGACGCGCGCTGGAGCGGCGCGAGCGCCGATCGAAGCCGGGTCTTCGCGCGGCGTGGATCACGCGCAACGACCACGATCGCGACCCCCGTCAACGTGCTGCCGCGATGGTCGCGCGGGCGAGCTCGGCGCGGGTCGCGCGGTCGCGCATGATCGTGGGCACGACGCTCGTTCGGAAGCCGAGCTCCGTGATCGTCGGCGCGAGCGCGGCGTCGTCGGTATCCAGCACGAACGCGGTCGCGATCTCCCTATAGAGACGGGCGACCCCGAGCGCCGAGACGTCGTGGCCGAACGCTGCGAGCATGGCGGCCGCCGGTCCCTTGATGGCCGCGCCGCCGACGATCGGGCTGACCGCCACGACCGTGGCGCGGGCCTGTTGGATCTGGTCACGCAGACCGGTCAGGGCGAGGATCGGGCCGATGCTGACGAACGGATTGCTCGGCGCGATCACGATGATGTCCGCTCCCGCGATCGCCGCGCGCACGGCCCCGGTCGGCGTGGCCACCGGTTCGAAGCGGAGCTCACGCACCTCGTCGGACGCGTGGCGCTGCACGAAGTACTCCTGAAATCCGATCCAACCCGCATCCGTCCGGACGAGGGTGCGCTGCCGGCCGTCGGTAGCGGGCAGGATCGCCGCACCGATGCCCAGCGCTCGCCGGCTGCCGTCGACGACCTCGGTCAGCGATCGCCCCTCGCGAAGGAGCCGGGTGCGGTGGATGTGCATCGCGAGGTCGCGGTCACCAAGGCGGAACCATGCGTCTTCCCCAAGGCGCGCGAGCTCGGACTGGGCATTGAACGTCTCGTCGCGTCGCCCCCAGCCCTGCTCCTCGTGGACCAGGCCGCCGAGCGTGTAGAGGACGGTGTCGATGTCGGGTGAGATGTGGAGGCCATGGAACTCGTCATCGTCCGCGACGTTCACGATCGCCGTGATCCCGGCAGGGTCGGCCACGTCGACGAGGCCGGACAGGAAGCGGGCCGCTCCGACTCCGCCGCACAGCACAGCGATCCGTTCCATCGCCCTACGCTATGGCACATGAGCGATCGCCTGCCCCGGCCGCGTGCCGATCTCGCGACGTTCCAGGCGTACCGCACGCAGCAGATGGCTGCCGAGGTCAGGGTGAACGCCAACGAGTGGGCCGAGCCGCACCCCGCCGGGCTCTATCTGTCGCCCGACGAGCTCAACGACATTCTCTTGAATCGGTATCCGACAGCGGCCGCGAGCGCGGAGCTCCGAGCTGCGCTCGCGCAGCGGTACGGCGTCCAGCCGGATCAGCTCATCTTCGGCAACGGCAGCAACGAGATGCTCCTCAACACGTTCCTCGTCTTCGGCGGCCACGGCCGTACGACGCTCCTGTTCCAGCCCACCTACACCATGCACGCTCGTCTCACCCAGATCGCCGGCGGCACGAGCGTCGATGAGAACGTCGGACTTCCCTACGAGGTCACGATGCCCGGCGCGCTCGCGGCGATGGAGCGCACGAAGCCGAACATCGTCTGCTTCACGACACCGAACAATCCGACCGGCAACCTGATCGACGACGCGATCATCCTCGCGGTAGCGGAGCGCTACCCCGAGACGCTCGTGCTCGTTGATGAGGCGTACAGCGACTTTGCGGGGACCACGGTCGTTCCCCAGATCGGCGCTCACCCCAACATCGTGGTGACGAAAACGTTCTCGAAGGTCCGGGCCGCCGCAGGATTGCGCCTCGGCATCCTCATCGTGGACCCACGGGTCGGCGAGATCTTCCGCGCGGTCCAGCTTCCGTACAACGTCAGCCCGCTCGCGACCGTGGTCGGCGGCAAGCTCGCCCGGCGCGATGACGATCTCCAGCGGCGGGTCGCCGAGTGCGCGACCGGCCGTTCGCTCGTCTACGCGGCGCTCCAGCGCGCGCCGGGTGTCGAAGCGTTCCCGTCGGTGACGAACTTCATCCTGTTCCGGCTCAGGGACCGGACCCCGGCCGAGGTGCACGCGAAGTTCCTGGAGCACAGCGTGCTGCTTCGGGACGTTTCAACCTGGCCGGGCTGCGACGGGTGCCTGCGCGTGTCGATCGGGACTCCGGCGGAGAACGGGCGGATCGTCGCCGCCATCGATTCGGTCTTCGCGCCCGTGGCGACCCGCGTATGAGCGCCGCGCGCCGCGGGGCCACGAAGCGGAAGACGAAGGAGACCGATATCGCCGTCTCCCTGAAGCTGGACGCGAAGGGCCGGGCCAAGGTCGCCACGGGCATCCCGTTCCTCGATCACATGCTCGAGCTCATCGCGGTGCACGGCCTCATGGACCTGAGCGTTGCGGCGAAGGGCGACCTCCATGTGGATCAGCACCACACCGTCGAAGACGTCGGTCTGGTGCTCGGCCGCGCCCTAGACGCGGCTCTGGGTGACCGGGCTGGGATCGTCCGATACGCGTCGATCACGCTTCCCATGGATGAGTGCCTCGTCAATGTCGCGATCGATCTCGGCGGCCGGCCGGCGTTCGCCTACGACCTCACACCCACCGAGCGGATCGTGGGCAGCTTCGATACGACGCTCATGCCGCATTTCCTTGAGTCGTTCGCCCAGACGGGCCGGCTCACGCTCCATGTGACCCAGCTGCGCGGCGGCAACCCGCACCACCTCCTGGAGGCCGCCTCGAAGGGCCTCGGTCGGGTCATCGACGCGGCATCGCGCAAGGATCCGCGCCGCGGAGGCAAGGTCCCTTCGAGCAAGGGCCGCGTCGGCGCCTGAGCGGAGCTCTGACCGGCCCGCTGCTTCTGGTGGATGCGGCGAGCCTCCTCTATCGCGCGTACCACTCGGTCCCCGAGATGAAGCTGCCCGATGGAACGAAGATCCATGCGGCACACGGGTTCCTCAACTTCATGAGTCGGCTCCTTCCCGACCGCCGGCCGTCGCGATTCATCATCGCACTCGATAACGACTGGCGACCGGCGTTCCGGGTCGAGGCGCTGCCGATGTACAAGACCCAGCGCGTCGGGGGTCCGGACGATCCGCCAGATGACGTCGGGCTCCAGTTCCCGATGATCCTCGAGGTCTTCGATGCGATCGGCCTCTCGTACGCGGAGGCGGACGGTTTCGAAGCGGAGGACGTCATCGCATCGATCGCCGCGTCGGAGCCGGGTGCCGTCGAGATCGTGACCGGCGACCGTGATCTGTATGCGCTCGTTCGCGATCCGTTCGTGAAGGTCCTGTACACATTGCGCGGAGTCAGCGAGCTCGCAGAGGTCACCGAAGGCTGGATCGCCAACAAGTACGGCATCCCCGGTGACCGCTACCTGGACTTCGCGCTGATGCGCGGCGATCCGTCGGACGGTCTTCCTGGTGTCGCCGGGATCGGGGAGAAGACGGCGAGCGAGCTCCTTCGGAGGTACGGATCGCTGGATGCCACGATCGCGGCGTCGGACCTCGACCCGTCGATCCGGGCGAAGCTCAACCGGTCCGCGGACTACCTCGCGGCGGCCCGACGGGTCGTCGCGCCGGTCGCCGACGCGCCGGTGCGGGGCGGGACCGGGAATATCCCGAGCCGGCCGCGCGACCCGGCCCTCGCGCGGGCCATCGGCGAGCGCTACCAGCTCGTCGGTGCGGTCGACCGGCTCATCGCCGCGCTCTCTACCATGAGAGCGTGATCGCGATCGTGGATTACGGGGTCGGCAACCTCGCGAGCGTGCAGAAGGCCCTCGTTGCGGTGGGCGCGGAGGCCGAGCTGGTCCGCAATCCGGTGAAGCTGACGGATGCGGCCGCCCTCGTCCTGCCGGGTGTCGGTAACTTTGGCCACTGCTCGCGCGAGTTCCACCGGTTCGGCTTCGCGCCGGCCGTGCGCGACGCGCGCGACCGCGGGGTACCGATCCTCGGCATCTGTGTCGGCATGCAGCTCCTGTTCGACGGCAGCGAGGAGGACGCGGGCGAGCCGGGCCTCGGGTTCTATCGCGGTACCGTCGCGAAGCTCACCGGGGTCCCGCGCGTGCCGCAGATCGGCTGGAACAGCGTGACCAAACGCGGCGACCACCCGTGGCTGCGGGACGTCGCCGATGGGGACTACTTCTACTTCGTCCACAGCTACGTACCGCTCTCGACGGGTGACGTCGCGCTTGGCACGGTCGATTACGGTGGCCCGCGGCTCGCGATCGTCGGCAGCGACCGACTGCTGGGTGTGCAGTTCCACCCTGAGAAGTCGGGCGCGAATGGCCTCCGGCTGCTCGGCGCGTTCGCGAGGGCGGCCTAGGTGATCGTCTACCCCGCGATCGACATCCTCGGCGGCAGGGTCGTGCGGATGACCCAGGGCGACTTCGCGACCGCCGAAGACGTGGCGAAGTCGCCGCTCGAGGCGGCGAAGCGGCTTGTTGCCGATGGCGCCGAATGGCTGCACGTCGTCGACCTCGATGGCGCGCGAACGGGAACGCCCGCGAACCTCGATCACATCCGTTCGATCGCGAACCGGTTCACCGTGAAGATCCAGGCCGGCGGCGGGATCCGCGACTTCGACACCGCCGAGGCGTTCGCCGAGGCGGGTGTTTCGCGGATCGTGGTCGGTACCGCGGCGCTCCGCGACAAGGAGCTCATCGATCGTCTCGTCGACCGTCACGCCGACGGCATGGCCGTAGCGGTCGACGCACGCAATGGCAAGGTCGCGACCGCGGGCTGGACCGAGACCTCGGAGGTCATGGCGAGCGATCTCGCGCGGGCCCTCGCGATCCAGGGGGTGCCCACGCTCATCTACACGAACGTGTCGCTTGACGGAACGCTGCAGGGCGTTGACCTCGAGTCGACCGAGGACGTCGCCCGCGCGTTCGGCGGCGATGTCATCTATTCGGGCGGAGTTGGTGCGCTCGGGGACATCGCCGCGCTCGCCAAGCTCAGACACCGTGGCCTCCGCGGTGTCATCGTCGGCCGAGCCCTGTACCTGGGTCGATTCACGCTGCAGCAGGCCATCGCCGCCACGACGCCCGCCTGATGCTCGCCAAGCGGATCATTCCGTGCCTCGACGTGCGTGACGGCAAGGTCGTGAAGAGCGTCCGGTTCGTCGACACAACGGACGTCGGCGATGCCATCGAGCTCGCGCGCCGGTACAACGACGACGGCGCCGACGAGCTCGTGTTCCTCGACATCAACGCGTCGTTCGAGCAACGTCGCACCGTGGTGGAGTTCGCCGCGCGCGTCGCCGAACAGCTCTTCATTCCGTTCACCGTGGGCGGAGGGATCAGCACCGCCGACCTCGCGGGCGAGCTCCTGCGGGCCGGCGCCGACAAAGTCGCCGTGAACAGCGCCGCCGTGCGGGACCCGTCGCTCATCGCCCAGGTCGCCGGCCGCTATGGGTCGCAGGCGTGCGTGCTGTCGATCGACGCGACGCGGTCCGCAACGGGCTTCGAGGTGGTCATCGACGGCGGACGCGTGCCGACCGGACGTGATGTCGTCGCCTGGGCCGTCGAGGCGGTCGGCCTCGGCGCCGGTGAGCTCCTTCTCAACAGCATCGACCGCGACGGGACGAAGCTCGGCTTCGACCTCGAGCTGACCTCGGCGGTCGCAGCCGCGGTCAGTGTCCCGGTCATCGCCTCCGGTGGCGCTGCGTCGGCCGCCGACTTCGTCCGACTGTTCCGCGAGACGAACGCCGACGCCGGTCTCGCCGCGTCGATCTTCCACTACGGGGAGCTCAGTGTCGGCGACGTGAAAGAGGCGCTGGCGGCGTCCGGCGTGGCGGTGCGGCCACGCGAACGCGTGCTCGCGTGATCAACAAGGATGCGTTGCGATTCGATCACCGCGGCCTGGTCCCGGCGATCGTGCAGGACGCGGCAACGGGCACGGTCCTCATGCTCGCCTGGATGGACCGCGAGGCGGTCGATGCCACCGAAGCCACCGGCGACGTTCACTTCCACAGCCGGTCGCGCGACGTGCTGTGGAAGAAGGGCGAGACGAGCGGCAACGTCCTGCACGCCGTGTCGATGGCCGTTGACTGCGACGGTGACGCGGTGCTGGTCAAGGCCCACCCGAAGGGTGCGGTGTGCCACACCGGCGCGGCCACCTGTTGGGGCGACGACCAGGCCGAGCCGCTCGCGCGGACCCTGTCGTTGCTCGCGGCGCTGCTGCAGGAGCGGAAGCGCGAGCTTCCGGCCGGGTCGTACAGCGCCGAGCTCTTTCGCAAGGGCACCGGTGCGGTCGCGCAGAAGGTGGGGGAGGAGGCTCTCGAGCTGGCCCTCGCCGCGGTGACGGAGCCGAAGGAGAGGGCCGTTTCGGAGTTCACCGACGTCGTGTACGCGCTTGCCGTCCTCGCGACGGAGCTTGGCATCACCGCCGATGAGCTGGCGCGGTCGCTCGCCGACAAGAAGGTCATCGCGAGCAACCGGCCGTCATGATCGGGACCACCCGGGCCGTCGCCGCGACGGACACCATCGTTGTCGCCGATCTCGTCAAGCGCTACAAGGGGGCCGACGTCAACGCGGTCGACAACATCACCTTCAGCGTGCGCGAGGGGGAGCTGTTCGCCCTGCTCGGACCGAACGGAGCGGGCAAAACGACCACCATCTCGATCCTCACGACGACCCTCGCGCCGACGAGCGGCACAGCGGTCATCGGCGGGCATGATCTCGTTCGCGACTCGAGCGGCGTGCGCCACGCGGTGGGGATCATCTTCCAGAAGCCGAGCCTCGACCTCAATCTCACCGCCGAAGAGAACGTCCGGCTTCACGCCATCCTGTATGGCCTGTTCCCGTACCGGCCGTTCTTCAGCCTCATGCCGCTCGAGTACCGGGATCGGGTGCGGGAGCTCGCGGGGATCCTCGGGATCGAGAAGGAGATGTTCAAGGCGGTGAAGACGTTCTCCGGCGGCATGAAGCGGAAGCTCGAGATCGTTCGGAGCCTCATGCATCGGCCCCGCGTCCTCTTCCTCGACGAACCGACGTCCGGGCTCGACGCCGCGAGCCGCCGCGCGCTCTGGGACTATCTGCGCGACGTCCGTTCCGAGACGAAGGCCACGGTGTTCCTGACCACGCACTACCTGGACGAAGCCGAGGACGCCGATCGGATCTGCATCCTCGACAAGGGCACGATCGTCGCGGAAGGCTCGCCCGAGCACGTCAAGCGTGACCTCACGCACGAGTATCTCGTCGTCGATGCCGCCGACCGCGATGCGCTCCGAGCGGAGCTCTCAGCGAAGGGGATCGCCCACCGCGAGACGCCGCTGTTCGAGCTGCCGCTCGAAGACCGGGGCGCTCACGCGCTGCTCCGCTCCATCGACACGCCGCTCACGACCGTCCGCACCGTCGCCCCGTCACTCGAGGACGCCTACATCAAGGTATTGGCGCGCTCGTGATGCGCTCGACGGCGCTCAACTCGGTGCTCGCGCTCGCGCAGCGCGACCTGACCAAGCTGCTGCGCGACCGGGCCCGACTCATTACGACCCTCATTTTCCCGTTCATCTTCATCGGCGCCCTCGGCGGAACGCTTTCCGCGAACTTCGGGCGCTCGCCGGGCTTCGACTTCCTGACGCTGACGTTCACCGGCGTCTACGCCCAGACCCTGTTCCAGAGCACCGCGATGGGGATGATCTCGCTCGTCATCGACCGGGAAAATGACTTCAGCCAGGAGCTCTTCATCGCGCCGGTGTCGCGCTACACCATCGTCGCCGGCCGGATCCTCGGTGAGACCCTCGTGGCCCTGCCGCAGGCGCTCGCGATCCTCGTGTTCGGGCTCGTCATCGGGATCCCGCTGCCGCCGGAGAAGATCCTGGTGCTCATCGTCACGGGGGTCATCGTCGCGTTCTTTGGCGGGGCCTTCGGCGTGCTGGTGCTGGCCTTCCTGAACAACCAGCGCGCGGCGAACCAGGTCTTCCCGTTCATCTTCCTGCCCCAGTTCTTCCTCGCCGGGGTGTTCACGCCGATCCAGGTGATGCCCTGGTACCTCGAGATCGCATCGCGGATCGCGCCGCTCCGCTACGCCGTCGACTTCGTCCGCGGGGCCTATTACCTCGGCTCGCCGGACTACGACCATGTCGTGCTGCAAGGTCCTGCGGCGAACCTCGCGGTGATCATTCCGGTGTTCGTCGTGTGCCTTGTCGTCGGCACGTTCTTCTTCGTCCGCTCCGAACGGAACCGCTGAGCGCCGGAACCACCGGGCGCAGGAGGTACCTCTCATCCACGTTGATGAGGTACCCCATCCGACGTGATGAGCATGCCGTCGCGGACCGGTTTCGGAGTAGTCGAATCCCCCGAACGGGGCGTCCCCCGGCCTAGCCCGAGCGGTACAACTCTGCCGACGAGCAGGGGAGCCAAGGAGGGTGAGCCGGGCGTGAAGAAGATCGTCGCCGATGCCTACATCTTCGCGGTGGTCGGCGTGGGGGCCGCGTGTCTCGTGGCCGCGTCGCTCGGCGTGAGGGTCGCCAGCCTCGATCCGCTGATGTTCGTTCTGCTGCTGGGGCTGGCCGCCGCCGCGCAACGGAACCCGATCATGCTGTTCCGCTCGAGCGCGATCTCCATGTCATTCGCGGTCAAGGTCGCCGCCTACGTCCTCTTCGGACTCGGCGTGGCCCTTTGGGTGAACGTGGTCGTCGCCGCGGTCAACGCCTTCACCCCCAAGCCGAAGCCGATCCGCAAGGCGGCCTTCAACTTCGGCCAGCTCTCGATCTCGACCACGCTCGCTGCGACGACGTATGGCCTCGCCGGCGGACGGACCGCACCGGCCGATGTGCCGAGCACGGTCATCGCGGTCGCGGTCTCGGCCGCGGTCTACTTCCTTGCGAACTCGACCTTGACCGCGACCGTCATCTGGCTGACCTCAGACGCGAAGTTCCTCTCCGTCTGGAAGCAGAACTTCAGCTGGATGCCGGTCAACTACCTGGCCACCGCGGTGAATGGCGCGGCCCTGGCCCTCGCGTACGAGGCCCTCGGCATCTTTGGCGCCGCGGTGTTCGTCCTCCCGCTGGGGGTCGCGTGGTACTCATTCAAGCTGTACGTCGCGAAGTCGAGCGACATGCAGGTGGAGCGGTCCAAGATGAACGACCTCAACCGCCTCTTCGAACAGTCGAACGCCCGCCTCGCCGACGCGCACATCTCCATCGTGGGTGCGCTCCTCGGCTCGCTCGAGGCGAAGAGCCCGGCCGGCACGTCGCGGGTCGCCGCGACCATCTACCGGTCGGTCGCGACCGCGAAGCGCCTGGGACTCGACCACATCGCCGTCGAGGCGGTCCAGCTCGGCGCGCTCTTCCACGATCTGGGCAAGATCGCCATCTCCGACGCGATCCTTCACAAGCCCGAGCGCCTCACGGACGAGGATTGGGCCGAGATCCGCGCACATCCGATCATCGGCGCGAGCCTCCTGGCGCAGATGCCTGAGCTCGACCACATCCGTCCGCTCATCCTGTCCCATCACGAGCGATTCGATGGCCGGGGCTATCCGAACGGCCTGAAAGGGGACGCGATCCCGCAGGCGGCTCAGATCATCGCGGTCGCCGATGCGTACGAGGCGATGACCACACCCCGCGTCTACCGCCGGGCCGTAACGCCGGACGTCGCTGTCGCGGAGCTCCGGACGTGCGCCGGTACCCAATTCGATCCCGCCGTCGTCGAAGCCTTCGTCGCGGAGCTCAACGTCGCGCCCACGAGCGAGCTCGAACATCTCACCGTCTATCAGCGCGCGGTCGACGCCGTTCGATCCACGGCGCGATAAATAAAGGGGGGCATCATGTTCCGCACCATTCGCGCACTCATCCTCGCGGTCATCGTCGCGGCCAGCCTGCTCGGTAGCGCGTCAGTGGCGAGCGCCGACACGACCCCCGCGAAGCTCCGGCCGGCACCGGCACAGCTCTTCGACATCACCTGGGAGTGACCCTGCTTCGCACGACGGCCGGGGACACGAAGCTGCCGGCGCCTCCGCAGGCGCCGTCGCAGGCTGACTACCCGAACGTCCCGGTCATCGAGCCGCCCGGTCTGCCGCCGGCTCACGGCGTCGGACTCGCGATCGCGGCCGCGGTCCTGGTCGCGGTCGCCCTCGGCGTGAAGTGGCTGTCGGGCGACACGATCGAGACGGCTCCGATCCTGTTCCTCGCGGTCGTGGCGGCCGGGTGGTGGCTCGACGAGCGGCTCGCGCTCATCCTGGTCGCGGCCGGGGCCCTCGGGTGGACCGCGGCGTCCGTCGCTGCGGCAGCTCGCATCGGCCAGAGCGCCCTGTTGACGTCCGCCGCGAACGGCGCCGTCCTGGCCGTCTGTCTTGTCGCCGTGACCGTCTTCATCGTGCGGGCGCGCCAGCACGAGCGGGCCCTGCGCCTCGAGGACCTGCGTCGCGAGCAGGCGCGGGCGATCCTCGCCGTCCAGCTCCGCGAGTCCGTCGTGAGCATCGATGTTGCCGTTCCGCTCCTGGCCGACCCGATGCGGCTCGATCGCGCGCAGGGCGCGGCATATGACCAGGTGCGCCGGCACGCCCGCGGTCTGGCCCGACTCGCGAACGACCTGTTGACGGTCGATCAGGTCGACACCCGCCGGATGTCACTCACCATGGTCGTGGTCGATCTCGCAGCGTTCGTGCTCGAGATCACCGAGCAGCGCGTCCCACAGGATCGGGCGACGATCGTCGCTCCGGCCACGCCGGTGCTGGTCAACGCCGACCCGGAGCGCCTTCGCCAGCTGCTCGATCACCTGCTCCAGAACGCGCTCAAGTTCTCGCCGCCCAGTGCCGGGATCATGGTCACGATCTCCGCGAACGTGGACGAGGCGCGCGTCGCGATCCGGGATCACGGGGTCGGGCTCAGCGCGGATGACATGAAGGTGCTGTTCACGCGATACGGGCGGATCCGCGACGCGCGGACGGCGAATGTGCCGGGCATGGGTCTGGGGCTCTACCTCGCGAAGCTCATCTCCGAAGCGCATGGCGGCGATCTGACCGCGGCGAGCCCGGGCCGTGGGCTCGGCGCCACCTTCACCATCACCTTGCCGCTGACCGGCCGGCCGCGCCGCCCGCGTCCGCACCGTCCCATTCCCGCATCGAGCTTCTGGGACTAGGGTTCGAGCCGCTCCTGCGCGGCTTCAAGCCGCGCGAGGGTCCGGTCTTTCCCGAGCAGCTCGATCGATCCGTACAGCGGCGGCCCGACCTTGCGCCCGGTGACGGCCGCGCGGATCGCGATGGTGAGGTCACGCAGCGTCCATCCAAGCTCCGTCGCGACCGCGGAGATGGCCTGCTCGATCGCCGCCGCCGCGAACGGCTGGACGAAGCGCAGGAGCACCGTGACCCGACTGAGCGCGGTGATGACATCGAGGGCCTCGCGCTTCTTCGGGATGAGCAGCGCCGGATCCTGCTCGACCGTATCGGTGAACAGGAAGGCGATGAGCTCGCTCGCCTCAACGAGGGTCGTCATGCGCTCCTTGATCAATGGAACGACGGCTCGCACCAGCTTGCGATCCCATCCTGGCGGCAGGAACGGCTCCAGGCGCGCACAGAGGTCGTCGTCCGAAAGCCGGCGGATCCACAGACCGTTGAAGTAGTTGAGGCGATCGCGGTCCCACTTGCCGCCCGCCTTCTGCACCTGATCGATCCGGAAGCGCTGAATGAGGTCATCGATCGAAAAGACCTCCTCCTCGGTGCCCGGCGACCAACCGATGAGCGCGAGGAAGTTCACCATCGCTTCGGGTAGATAGCCCTCACGTCGGAATTCGTCGACCTCGGTCGCGCCATGCCGCTTCGAGAGCTTCTTGCCGTCCGGCCCGAGCACATTCGGGACGTGCGCGTGGGGCGGCACGTCCCAACCGAACGCCCGATACACCAGCAGGTGCTTCGGCGTCGACGGGAGCCAGTCTTCACCCCGGATGACCGGATCGATCCCCATGAGGTGATCGTCGATGACGACGGCGAGCTGATAGGTGGGGAAGCCGTCGGACTTCAACAGGATCTGATCCTCGATCGTGCTGAGTGGCCACTCGATGTGCCCGTACACGAGGTCGTCGATCGCGATGGTCCCGTCCTCAGGGACCTTCAGTCGGATGACATGGTCGGGCTCGACCTTCGCGCGCTCGGCCGCGTCGGCGGATGGAATGTCCCGACAGTGGCGGTCGTATCGCGTGATCTCCCCGCGGGCTCGCTGGGCCGCGCGCATCTGCTCGAGCCGGTCCTTGCTGCAGAAGCAGAAGTACGCCGCGCCCGTATCGACGAGCTCCTGGGCGCCCTTTTGGTAGAGGGGGAGACGCTCGGATTGGACGTAGGGGGCGCGTGGTCCGCCCTCGCGCGGGCCTTCGTCCCAGCCCACCCCGAACCAGTGCAGGCCCTCGTAGATGCTGTCGATCGCGCCGGCCACCAGTCGCTCCTGGTCGGTGTCCTCGATCCGGAGGATCAGCGTGCCCTGGCTCTGGCGGGCGAGGAAATAGTTGTAGAGGGTGGTACGCACGCTCCCGATATGGAGCGCGCCGGTCGGAGATGGTGCGAACCGCACCCGCAGGCCCATCGTCGCGAGTCTAAAGACCGTAAACTCGATGCATGACCGTGACGACACGCCGGGAGCGGCGCGAGAAAGAGCTTCGCAAGCGCCAGCGCGAGGACCGCGGTGGCAACCGCCAGCACGGAGGCTCCGGTGGCGGACGCAGCTGGCTCATCGGCCTCGGGGTCCTGGTGCTCGTCGTGGCCGCGGTCTTCGCGCTCAACCGGATGGGGATCCTCAGTACCGGACCGGTCGCGGCGACACCCGCGCCCCTGCAGACGGCCGGCCTCGTCGACCCGAACGACAGGGCCCGCGGCGTGAAAGAGGACGATCAGGGTCCGGGCCACGTGAACGCGGGGACGCCGGTCCAGTACGCATCAACGCCCCCGACGTCCGGCGCGCACTGGGCGGCGCCGGCCGCCCCGCTGAAGGCCGGCATCTACGACTCGCTCCAGCCGTTCGAGGCGACGACCCACAACCTCGAGCACGGCGGCATCGTCATCGTCTACAACGGGCTCTCGATCGGCGAGGTGGATCAGCTGAAGCAATTCGTCAAGGACACGACCTCGAAGACGAAGTACGCGAAGATCCTGCTCGAGCCGTACCCGGCGTTGCAGGGTGCCAAGGTCGCCGCGACCGCGTGGCGCTGGCGGCTCAATCTCGACACCGCGGACACCGCGTCCCTGCTGAAATTCGTCTCGGTCCATTACGACAGCGCCGACGCGCCGGAGCCCGGAGCGGCTTGGTGACAGAGCCGGCGAGCGGCTTTGCCGCGAGTCGGCCGTCTACCCCCGGCACCGCGCTGGGCGCGGGTCCGGTCTAACTAGGAATCTCCCCAGTAGCGCTCTTCTTTCCAGGGATCACCGGTGTTGTGGTAGCCGTTGCGCTCCCAGAAGCCGGGCTTGTCGGTCGCCGAGAACTCGATGCCGCGTAGCCATTTCGCGCTCTTCCACGCGTAGAGGCGGGGCACCACAAGTCGCGCGGGCTGCCCGTGCTCCGCGCTCAACGGCTCGCCGTTCGCCCGGAGCGCGATGAGGCAGTCGTCGCGCAGGCAGTACTCGATCGGCGTGTTCGCGGTGAACCCGTGCTCGCCGTGCGCGATCACGAACTTGGCGTCCTCGGTCGGCTGGGCGAGCTCGACGATCTTGCTGAACGCGATGCCCTCCCACTTCTGATCGAGCCGGGACCACGTCGTGACGCAGTGCATGTCGGCGGTGACGACCGTGTTCACTTCCTTGTCCAGGGCCTGTAGCTCGTCCCACGTCCAGCGCAGCTCATTCTTGACCTTGCCGAAGACCCGCAGGTCGTACGTCTTCGGGTTGAACGTCGGCACCGGCCCGTAGTGCAGGACCGGCCATTTCTCGGTCAGGTACTGCCCCGGGGGGACGCGCTCGGCCTTCTCGGGAGGCAGGTCGGCCTTTTTCGTGAAGAATTTCATTCGAGTCCCGCGGCCCGGCGCAGCATCTTGAACGTGTAGATGCCCGTGTCGTGACCATCACCCCATTCCGGGGAGAGCCCGTACCGCCCGACCGCGAATACCTCCTTCAGATCGGTCTGCTTCTCTGTGAACACGGTATCGGGGCTGACATTCCCCTTGTAGGCACCCTCGCCCGCGCAATAGGCACACGGGCAGGCGTGCCGGAACGGCTCCCAGGCGTACTCGGACACCTGGGCGTCGTCCCACGTCACCTCGAAGACCTTTCGCTCGGGGAGGATCCGCCAGCCCGTCGGCCGGTGGAAGACGTCGGCCACCAGCGTGATGATACGGACGCGATGGCAACGATGGATGACTTCGACAAGATCGAGATGCGGGTCGGCCGCATCGTCACGGTCGAGGACTTCCCCGCGGCGCGCAACCCGTCCTACAAGCTCACCATCGACTTCGGGCCGCACGGAGTGCGGCGCTCGTCGGTGGCGGTGCAGCCGTGGTATTCGAAGGAGCAGCTGCAGGGCCGGCTCGTCGTGTGCGTGACCAACTTCCCCCCGCGCCGGATCGCGACCTTCGATTCCGAGGTCTTGACGCTCGGTGCCGTCGATGCGGCGAAGCGCGTGACGCTGCTCGAGCCGGACGCTGACTGTGAGCTTGGGAGCCGGATCGGCTAGAAGGTTGGGTCCACGACGCGCGCG